>NZ_CAKAKL010000009.1 GCF_916619195.1 Inquilinus sp. Marseille-Q2685 | reverse complement strand
GAGGGGGGATGTGGGAGGCGGGTGGGATCAGGCGACGACGCCGATCACGTCGCTCTCCTTCATCACGAGGTAGTCGACCCCCTCGAGCCGGATCTCGGAGCCGGACCATTTGCCGAACAGGATGCGGTCGCCGACGCCGACATCGAGCGCTTGGATCACACCATTCATATCCCGTGCGCCAAGGCCGACGGCCACGACCTCGCCCTGCTGCGGCTTCTCCTGGGCGGTGTCGGGGATGATGATCCCGCCTGCGGTCTTGGCTTCGGCATCGATGCGGCGGACCACGATCCGGTCGTGCAATGGGCGGAATCTCATCACCTGAATCCTTTGATGAACTGTGCAGTAAGCAACTTGGTTGCGGCGCAGGGAGCAGGCTTCCCCGTCGCCGATCTCTGTCTTGCCGTCGCGCTGATGCAGGAACGAACGAGCTCAGTCGTTCGTCAGCCGGCCTCGCGCGGCCGCGGGCGGGTCATGACCGCCGATCCGCCGTTCGCGATGATGGCACGGATCGCGGCCTGCGCCGCGTCCTGAGCCGGTTTCCCCGCGAAGTAATGACCGTAGAACTGCCCGTCCCTGGTCACTGTCCATCTCCCGGCCTGGTGGGCCACCAGGAACACCGTCGGGACGATCCCATGTTGCTCGCCATCATGCTCCACAGTCGATGCGCGCAGAAGCGGGCCTGCCGGCTGCTTGGCGGGGACGGCTGGTTTCCCCGCCCCTTCTCCAAGACGGATCACCTCGCGGACGAACTGTTCGGCGTATTGCGCGGTGTCCGTATAATCGTGCTCGCGACGGCTCAGATGGTCCGGATTGTTGAACGCGCGATTTAAGCGGTTGATGAACTCCGGCTCGGTTTCCGCCATATGGGCGATCAGCGCCTGCAGGATCTGCTCATGCGCGAGCACACGTCTCTCCAGATCGGTGTTCTCGACCGCGCCATATCGCCTCCGGGCATGACCATGGTCTATGCCGGTGACTGGTCCGCCAGACGCGTGGATGGCGCTTCCTTGTCCTCCGATGCGCGCTGCCCGATCCAGTTCCCAGCCTGCCGGATCCTGCGACTTCCCCAGGTGTTCGGCCATTCCTTCGTTTTCGCTGCGCTCTTCCGCGGAACGATCCAGTTCGGCATCGCGCGGCGAGTCGCTCGGCACCGGCTCGTCCGGCCAGTAGGGGCTCTCGCGCCACATGATGTTTCCCATGATCTTTCCTTGTGATGGGATATCGCTTCCCTGCGAAGCAGGACGCGATCGTTCCCAGTTCAATCTTGCTCGACAGGGAGGGCGGGCGCCGGCGCCCTTGATCAGGATGCCGTTTGAGCTGGATGCGTAACGCCATTCAGTGAGGCCGCAATCCCGAATTGTACGTGGGAATCTAATATGTAAATATCAAGTGATTTTAAAATATATTCCAGATTGCCAAAAAATATACCGACCGCGTTTCGGCATAATACGACTGACGGACGCTTGTGTAGAAACTTCATTCCGACGCAGATGATGTATTTAGCGATGGTTGTGTTTCGTTAATTATGCACTGAAAAGTAGTATTTTCTGCGCGAGTCCAGCGCCAGGGCAGGAGGAATTGACGACGATTTCGGTCGCAATAGCCTCGGAGCCGCACCATCTCTTGAGGGTGAGCCGCTGAACATCGTCGACCGTGTGTGACGGATCAGTCGGCTGGCGACATCGCCCGATCGAAGGGCGCTCCTGATGGGCCTGCTTCTTGGCAGGACCACAGAGTATCAAGAGTACGCGCCATGAAAGCCTGGTTCGTTCCACCGATCGTGATTCCCGCGGGGTTCATCCTGCTGGGCATCCTCTACGTCGCGTCGCGAGCATTCCTGTAGCGGGTGAGGAGGCGGGCCGCGCCCTTGGAAGAATCCCGATGACCCTGCGAACCCATAGCGGGACCGTCACCTTTGTGCGGCCGTTCACGTTGAGCGGAATCAGCGGACAGCAATCACCAGGGACCTATACTGTCGAGACCGACGAGGAACGGATCGAGGGCTCGCCCCCTCCCACCTATCGGCGGGTCTCGACGATGATCAGACTGGCCGGACGCCCGGGGACCGGGGAGCAGGTTCAGGTCGTCGTGGTGGATCCCGATGAATTGGCAGCGGCGTTGGCGCGAGACGCTGATCCTCCGGATGACGCTTGCGCACAGGGAGCGCCCGCTGAAAGCCGCCAAGAGGGCACGCCGCAAGGAGCCCTCCAGGGATCTGAGACCCGCTCCGGTGAGACGGATGGCCGGCAGGGAGCCTTTCGCCCGACCGACCGGCTCTATGAAGTCTGGCGGTTCTGGGCGAAGCGGCACCCTATGGGGCTGGCCGGCATCATCGCGATACTCGGGGGCGTGCTTTTCGCCGCCTTGGTGCTGAGCTGGTGATTGACCCGCAGATAGGAACATGGAGATGCGCACGTTCAGGAAGATCTCTCAGCCAGTCGAGCGCGCTGTCACTCTCACCGTCAAGGCAGATGCGGGCAGGATCATCGGCCTCATCGTCGCGCCCTCGTTCAGCGACGCAAACCCTCATTTCATCATTACGCCGAGGGTGGCCTGCTGACGGCCGAGCAAGCGGGCGGCGCGACGGTCGGGATCGCGAGTTACCTGAAGCTCGAGGTTGTAGTCATCGACGACGGAGGCCTCTGGGGATCCAAGATAGGGGCGCCTCCTATGAGCTGCATGGCACGCCGGGCGGACGACGACGCCGAATGGAAAACCGGTGCGGCCGATGATCGGTCTGATCCTGGTCACCGCTTGGCCGGAGACGTCAGCCATGCCAATGCCAACATTCCGCATGCCGCGGAGGCGGCCGACGCGCCCAGAATACCCAGTTTGGCCGAGTTGAGCAGGCTGGAATCGAAGGCCAATTCGCCGATGAACAGCGCCATCGTGAAACCGATGCCGGTCAAGAGGGCGCCTGCTGCCAGAACGCTCCAAGGCAGTTCGGGCGGGCGTGCTGCAAATTGGAGGCTCACTGCCAGACAGCTGAAAGTGATCACGCCGATCGGCTTGCCGAACACGAAACCGGCGAAGATCGCAATCCCGAGGGTTCCGCCAATGTCTTCGGGGGAGATCGCCAGACCTGCATTCGCTAGCGCGAAGAGCGGCATGATCGTGAATGCCACCCAAGGATGAAGGATAATCTCGAGACGCTCGATGGGAGATAAGGCTTCACGGGAAGCGGTGCTCGCTCGGCGGAGATCGCGCCGGTTCGTCGTATCGCCGCTCCAGCTGTTGCCCGGAGGATAGGCGACCACGCGATTCAGAATCGCGCGCAGGCGATTGTCGCTCACCCAACTATGCGCCGGGGTCATCAGACCAAGGACAAGGCCCGCAAGCGTCGGGTGGATGCCCGATGCGTCCAGGGCTAGCCAGATCGCTCCGCCGATCACGAAGTAGACCTGGAAGCTCCGGACCCCGAGGCGCGCGGTCCCCGCCACCACTGCAAATCCCAGACCCGCCATCCCGAGAGCTGCCCAATCCAAAGCGCCGCCATAGCCGATCGCAATCACCACGATCGCACCGATGTCGTCGAAGATCGCCAGCGACAGGAGAAACAGCCGCAAGCTCTGCGGAACGCGGGATCCAAGGATCGCGAGGCAGGCGATCACGAAGGCGGTATCGGTCGCCATGACGATACCCCAGCCGTGGGCGCCTTTGCCGCCGCCCTCAAGCGACAGGAAGAGACCCGCCGGCACGATCATTCCGCCAAGAGCTGCTGCGATGGACAGAGCCGCCATGCGCGGATTGCGCAATTCCCCCAACACCATCTCGCGCTTCAGTTCGAGCGCGACGACGAAGAAGAACAGCGTCATCAGCCCGTCGTTGATCCAGTGCTTCAACGAGCGAGAGAACTCGAAGTCGCCCAGCCGGAAACCGGCCTGCATGTCCCATACCGCGAGAAACGACGTCGACCAAGGGGAGTTGGAGAGAACCAGGGCCAGAAGGGCGCTAAGCAGCAAAACGGCACCGGCCGTCGCCTCAATGCGAAGGAACTGCGTGAACGGCTTGGTAAACCGGTCCACCGATTCCTTGGGAAGCCGCTCAAGGCTGCGGTTCATGGTGTTCAGACTTTCGTGGTCGGTTCCTGCGGTCACCCGACAGGCAAAAGAGCAAGCCGCAGTTGCGCCCAGTGCTACCGCAGAATGTACGAAGCCGTCTGGCAGGGTAAGCCACCAGGATCGGTGGCCGACCGATTATTCCATCTCTTGGCGTTGTCGTTGTCGTCGTTTGATCCTGCAATGCAAGGTCGGTCCGGCGCTTTCAGCGCGAAGCAAATCTCACCATCGGAAATTTCAACGCGGCTCGCTCCATCAATATTCCAGTTCGGAGCTTGTTCCGACTGCGTCCCGCAATATGTCTGATCTGGCGACCGGGCCACATCGACCTGCGGCAGACGACCCTCGATCAGAAACCGACATCTTCAATGATATCCGCCACTGCCGGACGTTGCCGCAGCGCCCCGAACCGGACGCCAGCGGGGCGGCCACCGCCGACGCATTGATGAGCTTCGGGCACTCGACCGCTACCGGCGGGCGGCAAGGCGGGTCCATCGAGCAGCGCCCGCATCGACACTCAGGTTGGAGCTTCCCTTGATCACGCTCAGGATCCAACACAAGACGACCTATCGCTATTGCCAGCCGGTGAGCCTTGGGCCGCACCGGCTGATGCTTCGTCCGCGTGAGAGCCGCGATCTTCGCCTGATGTCGAGCGATGTGGCTGTGACACCTACCGCGGCGATGACCTGGGCGCAGGATGTCTATGGCAATGCCATCGCGACAGCCACATTTCAGACCATGGCCGATCATCTCGTGGTCAACAGCGTCGCGGAGCTTCAGCTCAACGGCACGCCGTGGCCGGTCTTCGACATTGCCGCCTCTGCCCTCTCATACCCTTTCCGATATTCTGACGATGAATGGGCCGACCTCGGTGCGCTCGCGATCCAGCAATATCCGGACCCAGCGTGGCAGTTGCGCGATTGGGCGCGGGGGTTCATCCGCGCCAATCCGACGGATACCCTTGCGCTGCTCAAGGACCTGAGCGCCGGCGTCGCGGATTGGATCCGCTATCAAAGCCGGGAGGACGAGGGCACCCAGTCGCCGACCCTTACTCTGGATCGCGGTTGGGGATCCTGCCGGGATTTGGCGGTGCTCTTCGTCGAGGCGGCACGCAATCTCGGTTTCGGGGCGAGGATCGTCTCCGGCTATATCTACAATCCGGACCAGGGCAGTCCGGGGGCAGGGTCGACCCACGCCTGGGCGGAAGTCTATGTTCCGGGTGCGGGGTGGATCACCTTCGATCCGACGAACCGCAGAGTCGGCGGGCTTAATCTGATCCCCGTCGCTGTCGCCCGCCATATTCGGCAGGCCATGCCGGTGGCCGGCAGTTTCGTGGGAATGACCGATGCTTTCCAAGGCTTGTCAGTCGAGGTCCTTGTCACGTCATCGATGTGACGAGGCGTCGGGTCACCTGCGTAGAAAAAGAATCGGTGAGCGGGACCAATCGATAAAATGGTCGGGACAACCGGATCGCTTGGAAGGGGCACCCGCAGTTTGTCGTCGTAACAACACCAGAGCGGCACCATATACAGTGAACGGTCCCTCATAAAGTGGATAGATCAACACCAAAGAGCCAACTGATCGCAGCTCTCTCAAGATGGGAAGGCGAAGGCGGGGGCCACATCAGCCGCGCCACGATGAGGCGGCCTTCGGCGACAACGAAGACCGCGTTCTGCGGCGGCTTGGAGCGGCAGTCATCCTGAAATGGAATGATTTGCCCACGCATATACGACGTGCACTGTTCGATCATGCTGTATCGACGCGCGATGTCGGCGATGCGGTTGAAGGAGCGGATCGCTCGCTTTCTCCATTTGCACAAGAAAAATGGTCGCGGCTGAAGAGGCTACACGCACGCGCTGCTGAGATCACCGGCGCCTTCCCAGCCCCTCCCCGATACCGCCATGGCGCGAAGGTTTTCTCGGGTATCCTGCGATCCGCGTGTCAGGTCGCCCATGCGTCCGGGGGCCAAAGCGGCACACGCCAATATCAAGGTGGCATCATGAGGATCGACAGCATGAAGCGTCTGCATTGCGATGCAGCCCGGGGAGATGCCGTCGCGCAATTCAACCTCGGCCTCATCTATGGCAATCGCGAGGGTGACGACGTCAACGCCATCGACGGCAAGCGGCCGGATGCCATCAGATGGCTGTCGCGCGCGGCGCGGCAGGGTCTGCCCAGAGCGCAGGCCCGGCTGGCCGAACTCTATGTCGAGGACTCGTATGCGTCGAAGGATGCCCTGCAGGCATGCACGTGGTTTCTCTTGGCGGCGGAGGGACTGTCCGGCGCCCGCCGGCAAAATGCCCGGTCGGGTTACGAGCGCGTCGCCTCGCACCTGACAGCTCCGCAAATCGCGCAGGCGCATCGCCACGCGTTGGTCTGGAGACCCAGGATAGAGGCGAGGGTCCCCTCGGCAGGACTATCACCGGGTCTCGAAAGGACACCGCAATGAAGGCCTGGTTCGTCCCGCCCGTCGTGATTCCGATCGCCCTCGTGGTGCTGATCGTCGTCTACGCCGCGGTCCGGGCCTTCGCCTAGCCGCAGGCGTGGCGGGCGCCGACACCGGAAGATCGATCGGCGAGAGCAAGGAGCCGCGAGTGACCCTTACGGGCCAGCAGCAGGACGGTGACCTTCGTCCGGCCGTTCACCCTGAGCGGCATCGACGGGCCGCAGCTGCCCGGAACCTACACGGTGGAGACGGACGAGGAGCTGCTCGACGGCTCGTCGCCTCCCGTCCACCGGCGGATCGCGACGATGATCCGCCTGCCCGGCCGGCCCGGGAGCGGCGAGCTGGTCCAGGTCGTCACCGTGGATCCGGACGAGCTTTCCGCGGCCTTGCTGCGGGATGGCGCGTCGCCGGACTCCGTGAAAGCCGGTGGGCCGGGAGACGAACGCTCCGCGCCGCGACCGGGAGAAGCACCGGGTCGGCCTGCGCCCCGCCCGCTCGATCGGCTGCTTGAAAGCTGGCGATACTGGGCGGCGACCAACCCCCGGGCGCCGTCCTGGATCGTCGCGATCGTCGTCGGCGTCCTGTTCGCCGCCTTTGTCGTGGCCTGGTGATCGGCCGACGGGGGACGGTCGATCCGACGCCGGCCGCCGCGGCCGGATCTCAGCCGCCCGTGATCAGGTTCGGCTGACGGCCGCGGCCGGGAACCCGACCATCCGCTGCCGCTTCTCGTCCCAAAGAGCGAAGAACGGCGCGCGCAGGGCATCCCACAGGCTCAGGCTCGGCACGGCGCGCAGTTCCTGGATCGCGGCGTGACAGGCCGGCAGGCGGTAGTTGGGGATGCGCGGGTTGAGGTGGTGGATATGATGGAAACCGATATTGCCGGTGAACCATTGCAGGATCCGCGGCAGCTTCAGATAGGATGAGCCCTGCAGCGAGGCCGCGCCGAACGTCCACTCCGCATCCCGCTGCCACAGCGTCTCTTCGAAACGATGCTGAACCGCGAACAGCCAGACGCCGATGATCGACGCGATCATCAGGATCGGCAGCTGGACCAGCAGCACGCGCTCGAACCCCAGGACGAGCCCGAGGCCGCCGAAGAGACCGGCGATGCCGGCGTTCGTGGCGAGGACCGACAGCCGCTCCCGGCGCCATGCCTTCGGCGTGTCGAACGGAAGCCGGTAGAGCAACAGGAAGACCAGCGGCGGCAGCAGCAGCCCGGTGACGACCGGATGCCGGCTCAGCCGATACAGGAAACGGCGCCGGGGCGCGAGCGCGTGGTATTCCGAGACCGTCAGGCAGGTCGAGTAGATGTCCACGCCGCTGTCGCGCCGGTCGAGATTGTTCCAGACGGCGTGATGCCCCGCATGCTGGCGCCGCCAATTCGCGAAGGGCGTGAAGGTGATCAGCCCGCACAGGCGGCCGAGCGCCACGTTGGCGCGGCGCGAGCCGAAGAACGACGCGTGCCCGCAATCATGCTGGATGATGAAGAGACGGACGGTCAGGCCGGCCCCGATCACGGCCAGCCCGAGCGTCAGCCAGTACGATGCCCCGAAGCTGGCATACATCGCCGCGCAGACCGCGACGAAGCCGGCGAGTGTCGAGGCCAACTGCCAGACCGCCCTCGGCAGGCTCGGCGTCCGGAAGCGGGCCACCTCGGCCCGCAGCGCCGCGTCGGCGTCGAGCGGCGGGCGCGACCGTGCCGTCACGGGCTTCGGGTTGGGAGTGCTTTGCATGTTTGTCCATGAACTGCCCGGCAGAATCGGGCGGTGGTGTCCGTGAGAATTGCCGCGAGCAATGAGACGACAAACAGCGCTCCACAACAGCAGCGGTCAAACTTCGAAAGGTACGGAAGCTGAGCTCGGCGCTCGATCACGAGCTTTGAGAGCTGGCCGAACAAATCTAGGTCGACTTATCAGATATAGGAACGAAGACGATGATTTTAACCGCCCGAGATCCGCAGTTGGAGATGGCCGGCAGCAGGCGCCTGCCGTTCGGATGGCTTCACTGCTTGGATGTCCGGCCTCGGCCGCGCCGCGTTCCGGCCGTCGCCTTGCTGGAAGTTCCGGACGATGGAGTCGGTCGCGGCCTGATCCGTATGGCCCGGCCCTCCGGCTGATCGAGATCGAACGCTTCGGTCTTTCGCACCAGATCGCTGAGTTTCCGATAGCCATAGGTGCGCGGATCGAAGTCCGAGGCGATATTCGCGAGGCGCTGCCCCACAGCGCCCAGGCCCACCCAACCGTCTTCCGTCTCCATCTGCGCGATGGCCTTGTGCAAAATCGGAATGGCGGCGCTGGGAGGCTCGAGAGGCCGGCGGGAAGGCTCTTCCGCGGGCGTGGCCCCCTGCGCCTCCGGCAGCAGGTTCTCGGTATAGATGAACCTGCGGCATGCCTGCCGGAAGCTCTCGGGGGTCTTCTGCTCGCCAAAGCCATAGACATCGGCCCCCTGTTCGCGAAGGCGGGATGCCAGGCGCGTGAAATCGCTGTCGGAGGAGACCAGGCAGAACCCATCGAACCGGCCGCTGTGCAGCAGATCCATGGCGTCGATCACGAGGGCGATGTCGGACGCGTTCTTCCCCGTCGTGTAGGCGAACTGCTGGTACGGGTCGATCGCATATTTCTGCAGGATGTCGGCCCAGGACTTCAGACGCTGGCCTGAGAAATCGCCGTAGATCCGTCGGACGCTCGCCTCGCCGAACTTGGCGACCTCTTCGAACAACCCAGCGGCGATGCGCGGCGAGGTGTTGTCGGCATCAATGAGAATGGCAAATCTGGGCAGGCGCTCTTCCGCCATAGTCTGAACCTCCGCTTGGCATGGCCCCGCAGCTCAGGACGTCCCGTCATGGATAGGCCCAATGGCACAGCCGGTGAAGGGCTGGATGTCAGGCCTTCCACTCGCATCATCACCGTCCGGGCTGAGACTGCTAGAAGCAGGCTGAGAAGCGCCATTGGACGAAGCCGCTGCCGCGGCATGGGCGTGCGGCGTGGGCGGAGAGTTGAGCCGGCCTGGGCGCTGATCGCGGGTCCTGTCTGAATCAGGGGTCCATCCCTCTGCAGACAGGAGAGTTCGATGAGCTCTGCGCCGATGAGCCCGCTGCGCCAGCGGATGATCGAGGACATGCGCATCCGCCAGTTCGGGCCGAAGACCCAGCACGACTACGTCCGGGTGGTGGCCGACTTCGCCCGGTTCCTGGGCCGCTCGCCGGACCGGGCCGAGCCGGAGGACCTGCGGCGATACCAGCTGCATCTGGCGGCCCAGGGCGCCTCGCCCGGCAGGATGAACCTCGCGGTCTCGGCGCTGCGGTTCTTCTGCAAGGTCACGCTCGGCCGGCCGGCGTTCGGTGAGCGGCTGGCGACGGTGCGCACGGGCGAGCGGCTGCCGGTCGTGCTCAGCCCCGAGGAGGTGGCGCTGCTGCTGCACTGCGCCCCCGGCCTGAAGCACAAGGCGGCGCTCAGCGTCGCCTATGGCTGCGGCCTGCGCGCCTCGGAGATCGTGCATCTCAAGGTCTCCGACATCGACTCCGCCCGCATGCTGGTCCGGGTCGAGCAGGGCAAGGGCCGCAAGGACCGCTACGTCATGCTCGCGCCCGACCTGCTGGACCTGCTGCGGGCCTGGTGGCGGGAGGCCCGGCCCCGGGGCTGGCTGTTCCCCGGCCGCGATCCGGCCCAGCCGCTCACCACCCGTCAGCTCAACCGTGCCTGCCATGCCGCGGCGGCGACGGCGGCGCTCGACAAGCGGGTCTCGCTGCACACCTTGCGCCACTCCTTCGCCACCCATCTGCTCGAGCGCAAGACCGACATCCGCGTCATCCAGGTTCTGCTCGGCCACAAGAAGCTCGACACCACCGCGCTCTACACCCGGGTGGCGCTGAAGACGCTCGGCGCGGTGCAGAGCCCGCTGGCCCATCTCCGGCCGCCGCCGGCCTGACCGGCCGTGCCGCGGCCAGCCCTGGAGCTGGCCGACATCCTGCGCGCCCATGGCGAGGCCTTCCGCCGCGCCCATGCCGGCCATCTGAGCCTCGGCCAGCTCAAGGTCATGTCGGCCATCGAGGCCTGCCGCACCGCCGCCCTCGGCGGCCACGTCGCCCGCTGCGACGACTGCCGGCACCTGGCGGTCAGCTACAACTCCTGCCGCAACCGCCACTGCCCCAAATGCCAGGGTTCGGCAGCCCAGGCCTGGCTCGCCGAGCGCGAGGCCGACCTGCTGCCGGTGCCGTACTTCCACGTCGTCTTCACCCTGCCGGCTCCGCTCGCCGCCATCGCCTTCCACAACAAGGCCGTGGTCTACGACCTGCTGTTCAAGGCTGCCGCCGAGACCCTGCAGACCATCGCCGCCGATCCCAGGCACCTGGGGGCGCGCATCGGCCTGGTCGCGGTGCTGCATACCTGGGGCTCGGCGCTGACCCACCATCCCCACGTCCACTGCATCGTCCCCGGCGGCGGGCTCTCGCCCGACAGCGAGCGCTGGGTCGCCTGCCGACCGGGCTTCTTCCTGCCTGTCCGCGTGCTCTCGCGCCTGTTCCGCCGGCTCTTCCTGGAGAGGCTCGCCGCCGCCCACGCCCAGGGCCGGCTCGCCTTCTTCGGCGACCTCGCCCACCTCACGGCCTCCGCGGCCTTCGCTGCCCACCTGGCGCCGCTGCGCCGGGCCGAATGGGTCGTCTTCGCCAAGCCGCCCTTCGGCGGGCCGGCCGCCGTCCTCGCCTATCTCGCCCGCTACACCCACCGCGTCGCCATCGCCAACAGCCGTCTCGTCAGCCTGGACGACCATGCCGTCCGCTTCCGCTGGAAGGACTACCGCGCCGCCGACCCCGCCACCGGCGCGACCAAGCTCAAGACCATGAGCCTCAGTCCCGACGAGTTCCTGCGCCGCTTCCTGCTGCACGTCCTGCCCCCGGGCTTCCACCGCATCCGCCACTACGGCCTCCTGGCGAAGGGCTCCCACGCCGTCGACCTCGACCACCTCCGGGCCCTGATCGCCGAACAGGCCGGCAACGAGCCCGCCGCGCCGGCCGACGACGCCCCCGAACCAGCCGAGCCGGAGGTCATGGCCCTGCCGACCTGCCCCTGCTGTGGCGGACGCATGCGCATCATCGAGCGCTTCGGTCACGGCCGCGCGCCGCGCATCGCCGCCGGCCTCCCTCTCTGGTTCGACACCTCATGAATGCCGCCGCGCCGACACGCCCGAGCCTGCGACGCCGTCACCCTTCGGCCACGGCTCCGGCCCGGCTGCGCCTCACGCCACCGACAGCCTCTGAACCCGTCGGTCTCTCGGCCCCGCCCCCGGCTCAACCCGCGCCGCGACCGCTCCGGGCGCCCCCGGCCGGCGCTGGCCGCCCCCGTCATCGCCCGCCCGCCCACCGCTCGGGACCCGGCGCGAGACGCAATCCCCATAGTCCCGCCTCAACCGGCCGGCACCGCTCGGGCTGACCGCGGCTTCCTCCCCTGAAGGCCTTCGGACGCCGGCCCCGCTCCCGGCACAACCTCCCGCGCCAGGGCCGGCATCCGAAGCCCTAAACATTTGCGGTCACCCCACCGCCGTCCCAACTCCGGACGTACCCAAACTCAACGGATTCAGCAATTTACGGGCAGGTGGGTGGTCTTGGTTGCGCCCAAAGCGGTCATTGAGGCGGTATCCCGATTGCGGACACAGAGGGCTGTTGGTCGCAAGCCGTCTCGTCTGCCACCACTGATGGCGATCGCCGTCTTCGTTGGTGATCGCGTTCCTAATCCCGTGAACCCTCGCCGATCGGATGGTGGCGGCTCTGGGTGCGGAATGCCGATTTTGTGAAGCCGAAAGCCCTCTGGCCCTCACGGACCTCGTAATCACATCCCTTCGCCCTTTGCCAATGCCTGGGCCTTGCAGATCAACCCGAAGCTATACTCATTGCCACCCAGTAGACATTCCGACGCGCATGGTCCAGTCGGCCCACAGCGAGGCGACATAGTGGCTGCGGCAATGAAATTTGGTTCGGCTTACCGCGTGAGATCCAAGGCGCCTTGACGCGGGGTTGGTTGATTCAGGAATGCCGCGCCATCTATCCCGTGTTCTCTAAGGAACGGCGCCTCAATGAGCTTGCTCCGCAGGCCAAGCATCCGAGCCTCAGCGCGCCTAATGAAGGCGTTGTATAGAAGAGGTTGAATAACAACGCGACCGTCCCACTCCCTGCGCTCTCCTGATTCTGCCACTTCAATCTGGGACCCGAGTACAAAGCAGTCCACATTGGTGAGCCGAGTGACATAGCCTCGATGGATCAATTCCTTAACGTATTTCCAGGCTTGATCCTTTTGCTGGCTGCCTATGGGGACACCGGGCCGTTTGATTTCCGCAATGACCAGCCGTGCCACACCGCTCACCTCATGACGCTCGTCGTAGGAGTCTCGGCTGTACAGGCCGACCGATCCGTCCGGCAGCATCACGAAGTCGGGTCGGAGAAGGCTACCTTGGTCCTTGGCCCCAAAGATCTCTCGGATAACCGTGGTCATGCCCCGGTTGCTGGTAAATTCGAGCGACTCGAACTCCGGCCCAAAAACCCAAAGGCTCTTCTCAAGCAGAGGTTGGAGATCTCGTACCTCGTCAGATGCTTCGCTCCGAAGTTTACGATCCAATTCCTCGACAAGCTTGAGCCTTGTTTGTATCTCGTCCAAAGCATCCTTTGCCAGAGCCACTGTCCAGTCTTCCAGAATCTTATGCAGCGCATCCAGATCTCCAGGTGGCAGCTCCTGCAGCTTCCCGATTAGCGCATACTTGCTTGTCGACAGCTCAAGATTCGCAAGAACTTCTGCGACTTGCTTGATCTCGTCCGGTGTGATGCTTGGACAGGTGTCCACCACGGCATCTACAAAGCCGTCCCAGCGAGCGCGCCCGCCAGGAGGTAACCGAACTACCGTGTCTGCAAGGCTCTCTCTGACGCTCTCCTTGGTCTCCTGCCGCTTCGCCGCCGTGAACGTTGCGAGGAAGTCACGGATGGCATCATGAACCGCCGTCCTCGCCGCCCTCCAGGCAGCGCTCTGCGGATCAAAAGCGGTCCAATCCGGGAGGACCGAATCCTCAAGGAAATCAGCTGTGACGATCACCTGAAACCGCTTCGCTTCACTCTTTCGCCCATCCAGGACCCGCTCCTGGTCGAACGCCACCCACCCAGGCGTTCCGACCAAGCGATTGATTACGCGCCATGCGATTCCATGCTGTTGGGTTGTACGATCGGCTTTCACTGTGTCGACGAAGATCAAGTGCGCCGATCCAAACGGTGACACGTCGACATCCACCTCCTTGAGCCTCAGCCTCGGGACGTCATCGAAGGTGACCACCACGCTGTCCACTGAAACTCTGAAGTTCGGGTCGGCAAGGAACCGTGTCCCGAGCACCTCCCTGGCTTCTTCCGCCGACATCGCCACCCCATCCGAGATGGAGGTGGCCGATATGACTGTGCCGTGCCCGTCGACACCTTCTCGCTTGTTGAGGAGCATGATCTCAAACGGACTGGTCGTGCCGCGCCGCACCTCGAAGGTGACTTCGATGCCGTCTCGCCAAGTACGCACGGTGTAGGGATCGGAGAAGCGAAATGCCGCGTGTCGGCCACGCCCGTTCCGACCGTATGCTTTGCGCGGCGGGAACTCCTCTAGTTCCGTCGGCGGGGTGACGGTCCCTCCTTCTTCCGCAATTCGGTTATAGTCGAGCTTCCGCCATCGGCGCTCGAACATTTGGGCTGTCATGCCCTTGCCATTGTCGGCGATCGAAAACTGAGTCCCGCTCTTCCGGTTGGGCCAAGTAATCTCGACCGCGGAGGCGTATGCATCCCAGGCATTGGCCACCAGCTCGACAATGGCCACTGCGGGGTCGGAGATTATAGCCCCTGCATGTTTGTCAAGGAATCGCTGATCAAAAAGGACTTCTTGCTGTGCCATACCCGTTCCCCAAATGAGCGTATTTAATCCTGCGCTTAGCGGTTCGTCCATCAGGTATCGCCGTCGGTTCTCCGAAGTGGACATGGATCAAGGCGGGGGAATTCGACACTATGCCGGCCCGGCCAATCTGACGCGGCCTCTTCTCGGCCGTAGCCAAGCTGGAGCGCGCCAGGAGCAGGTCGTTGTGCCCATGCCTCCGGACGGACGATGGCTCGGCTACCAGAAGCGGGAATTTCGGTGAGAGTGCACTTTTAGGGTCTCGCCATTGCTGGGGTTAGCGCGATCATACACTAGGGTCGACCGGCGAGTACCTAGCCGTCGATCAGCCTCGCTCACTCGCTCACTCGCTCACTCGCTTATGGACTTATGGAGTGGTGTCAAAATTGTGCGCTGTCACCGAAATTTTCCGAGAGTAGTGTCGCGTCGGGTTTCAAGATTAATAAGGGTCTGCATGTCCCCTGGCCCCGCGTAGGACCTCTTATTACCAAAAATAATTTCCAGCCTCGACAGCCAAGCCTCTCGCAATCTTACAATAAATTCATGCAATTCTGGTGTTATTGTTCGGCGACCAATAACAATCCAGTAGTCCACCCGGTGGGATGAACCAGGAAAGGCGGCGGCTAGGTTGCCCGAGAACAAGATTGCGATGTCGATGCTCGAGTAATCGGGCTTAGCCAATATTTCATTCACGAGCGCTGCCATGTGCGCGGGATCGAGCGCGGAATGGTTGTCGTTCGCGAGCAGGAGGAAGCCGATTGGCTCGGAAATATCGAGCGGGCCAACGGTATTTTCGATCTGCACCGCAGCCTTTTTCACCACGCGCTCGACGGGAACCCGGTAAAGGCCCGCTATCTTGCGCACGTGCTCCTCCGAGAAGCCGGCTGTAGTCATATGGACGTCGCCAAAAGCCACCACTGGTGCTCTTCCGGCGACTAATTCCTCAACGTACAATTCCGATGCCTTCTCGATAATTCGCGCGTCGTTGATTTGATCCTTGTCCAAGCATTTTAATTCGGCGACGACGGAGTCGGCAGGGAATGCGAAGTCAGCATTAGGGTGTCCAGGCGACATGCCCAATAACTCGGTGACGCGGAAGCCACCGATCGACCTGATGGCTTCCGCGAACTCGTCCTCGACATTGAACTTCGGCTGTTCGTTCATGGGCTCACCTCGACTAGCTTATTCCTAATCCCTGAAATGGGGACGAACCGGCCTCCGCCTTTGGGCCCGGTTTCGAGAGCCGCTGCAACGACAGGCAATGTCCGGTTCGGAGCATCCTGAACCGGTTTCGAATGACAGCAAAGGGGACGAACCAGCCCCTGCCTTGACGGCCGGTTTCGGGATCCGCCGCAGCGCCGGCAGACGTCCGGTTCGGAGCGCTACGGACAGCCTCAGAATGGCGGCAATGGGGACAAACCGGCCCATTGCAGGCGGACCGTTCCTGACACGAAATGCATCTCGAAAGAAGGCGGGGCCGCTCGGCGGCCCCGGTATGTTTCTATTCAGCGGCGTGCGCGTATCGTTCGCCATCGGCTGGGCCGACGCTCCCGCTCGGCACCGCCTCGGGCGCCCGCAGTTGCACGGGCAACCAGCCGGTTCCGGTCAGAAGCTGTTCCGCGGCCTCTATCATCTCCTGCTTCTTCATGCCGACCATCCGATCGGCCGCTTCATCCGAAACGCCCTCGCGCACGGCGGCAAGGATGTGCGCTTTCGTGACCCGCCCGAAGTAGCTCCGCGCCGTCGGCGACCAATACGCCAACATATCGAGAGCCAGCGCCTGAGCCAATCCATCCGCCATCGCCAGCGCCTTCGGCCGCGGATCCCAGGGGATGCGCACCGCGAACACGGTCAGGGCCGCGCAATGCGCAAGCAGGGCCATCCGGCTGTCGTGGTCGAGGCCGACGACGAACTCCCACAGATCGGCCACATCCGCCGGCATCTGCGCGGCCCAAGAGGCGTGGCGCTCTCCAAGCTTCTGTGCCGCAGCCGTGTCGGCGATACCGTCCGCATGCCCGCTCAGGAAGGCCGAGTTCGGACGGATGTCGAGGCAGCTACCGTCGTCCTCGCCCCGGTAGAACGTCCGTGCCGCCAACGCATGCGTGACAGCGAGCAGCGCGACGTCCGGGTTCTCGCCGAGGGCGATCCGCAGCCCTAGCGTCCGGTGCGCCGTGAGGTCGCGGACGAGGCTGTCCGACAGCGGCTTGTCGGGGTCGTGATCGCCCTCATTCTCGTCCACCACCGTCTCCGGGTCCGCTCCGTGCATGTCCGCCTCCTCGGCAGCGAGGTCCGCACTCTCCGCCTTCGGCTCATCCTCGGGCCGGACGAAGCCGCGCTCGATCCGGGCGGCGCCGTCATGGCCCAGCACCACGTAGGCCCCGCCCCGCGCGATCGTCTCCGGGTCATAGGCATGCCGCTGCGCCGACAGCCGCTCGATTTCGGCGTTCAGAGCATCGAGACGGGCAGCGACCTCCTCCGGCAGATCGTCGATCCCGTCATACTGCTGGGCCAGTTCGTCCCATTCGGCCGACAGCGCATCGAGCTTCGCCTGATCCTCGGGCGGAAGCTCCACTGGCTGCGGATAGGCCCGGCTCAGGCCGTGGGCATAGGGGTAGTCGATATAGACCTCGACCCATTTCCAGCCCTCGGCCCGAATGTCCTCCGCCACCCGTTCCAGCTTCTCCAGCACCAGCCGGTTGAGCAGGTCGGCGTCCTCGAACCAGCCGCCGCCGTCCTCGGTGAACAGATCGCGGACGATGACTCCACCGGCTTCCTCATAGGCAGCAGCGCCGACGAACACGGCCCGGCGGTCGCGGGCCGAGACATGCCCCTCGGTCAGCATCCGCCGGATGTAGCCGGACTCCCGGTTCCAGGACAGGCGGGCGAAGGCGTCCTCCTGGCGGTCGTGGTCCTCGGTGACGGCGAAGGCCATCAACTGCTCCAGCGCCAGCCCGCCCTCGCGATAGACCTGCATCAGCTTCGGGCTGACGGCGCCGAGCCGCAGCCGCTGCCGCACCACCTGCGGCGTCACGCCGAAGCGGGCGGCGATCTCCTCCGCACCCAAACCGTGCTCGTCCACGAGCCGCTTGAAAGCCTCGAACTGGTCGGCTGGATGCAGGCTCTCGCGCACCACGTTCTCGGCCAGGGACAGTTCCTCGCCCTCCCCTTCGACGATGACGCAGGGGACGGGCGCGGATTTCGGGGCCTGCTTGCGCTTGACCAGCAGCTTGAGCGCGGCGAGGCGCCGGCCGCCGCCGATCACCTCGTACTTGCCGGTCTCAGCTCCTTCCCCGTCCAGCACCGGCCGGACCGACAGGCTCTGCAGCAAGCCGTGCGCGGCGATGCTCGCCGCCAGTTCCTCAATCCCGGCCTCCCGCCCGGTTCGGCGGACGTTGTGCGCCGAGGGCACCAGCTTCGACAGCGGGATATCGCGAATGATCGTCGTCATGGTCGCTCTCCTTTGACAAGACCACCGCGCCTTTCCCCGACACGGCGGGGTGGGCGGCGGAGAGCGGCCGGCAGGCCCGCCGAGGGAGGCGGTCCGCACCCGGTCGGAGCGGTTGTGGCGGTGCGCGGGATGAGCGTCCGGGCCGGAACGGAGTGGAGGACGCGCGTCAGCGCGTTGCGGATCGGCGCGGCGGGCCTACAGGCAAGCGACGCCCACCCCGCGCCGTCGGGGATAGACTTCGAGCGGGACGGTGTGCACAGCGATCACGGCGATGGCTGTACCGTCCCGCTCGCCGCATGGCCTGAGATCCGGAACGGCGGACATGAAAGAAGCGCCCTGCCCGAAGGCGGGGCGCGGACAGGCGCATCAGGCCCGGATGACACCGAGGCGCTGCGCCTCCTCAGCGTATCGGCTCAGCGGCCGGTCGGCCCGGAAGAACAGGTCGCGCTCGACCGGCAGACCGAGCCGGCCGCGAACGGCGACGATCTCGGAGAGCCGGACCGAACCGAGTTCGGGAAAGCCGAGGCCGAGGTCGCAAAGGCCAAATGCGAGGTCCGGGTCGGCCGGATCGAGCTCCGTCAAGAGCCAGGTGGCGCCGGCGTCCGGGGTGAAGAGCTTGACGACGGGATAGGGGTCGATCGTCTCACCGGCCGCGGTGCGGGCGCCGTTGGCGAGGAGTTCGGCACGCTGCGCGTCGGTGATGAGGGGATGGGACATGGTTGCCTCCGTTGCGATCGCCCTCCGATCGAGGGCGAGGAGGCGAAGGGCCGGCGCCAACGGCCGCGGCGTCAGGCCCAACACGGTCCGGTGCGGGCTGGGCTTGACGCCGCGGCAGCGCCGGCCAGCGTCGGAAGCCCGCGACGGGGCGATCATTGAGGCAAGCAGCCCAGTTCACCGAGGCCTGTCGCAAGCTGACCAGAGGCATATGCGGCGAGCCAAGCCGCCGGCAGATGCCGTGAAGAAGAGGCCGTGCGCCGTGTCTCGGCAGCCGCAGCCAGATCCGACGGACCGGTGGTTATTCTGTAGTCCGCAGCGGATTGAGGACCTCGACCCCCGCGAAATCCTTCTCATTGTCGGTCACGACGATGCAGCTGTTCGCCTCGGCGACCGCGGCTATGATGGTGTCGAGCGCGCTGCGCGGCCGCCTCGCGGCCGTGCCTTCGGCCATCAGCCTTGCCCAGATGAGGCCCGCCTTCTCATCGAAGGGGAGGATCCGGCCCGCGAAGAGGGTCGAGGGACCTTCCGGCCCTGCGAACCAAGCCTCGAGCTGATCGCGCTTGCGTCCCGCCGGCTTCTCCAGGATGCCGCGTCGGATTTCGGCCACGGTCAGGGACGCAATGAAGAGATCCTCGTCGACCTGCTCGGCCATCCAGACGACGAGCGCCTCCGGCGGGATCGGCCTGACGATGGCGCTGATGATGTTGGTGTCGAGGAGATAGCGCATCAGAGATTGACTTGGCGTCCTTCCTCACGGGGACGCGGCAGGTCGAGATCCGCTCCGACCAGGGGCGAACGGCGCAGCGCGGCGAGGATGCCGCCCTTGCTCGGCGCCTCGCCGGCGATACCCTGGCTCACCACGGCGCGGAGCCGAGAGGCCTCCGGACCGCCTTCCGCCAGCCGGCGCGCGAGAGACCGGATCAGGTCGCGGTCGGTGTCGAGGCCCAGCACCTCGAAGCGCGCCAGGCCTCGAGCGGTGAGACGGGACCGGTACTCCCGGATGGCGCGACGTTGCGAGTTGCTGGCCACACTTGCTCTCCAGGCAATTTCCCGTAATATATCCAGACCAAACTTGGGATGCAAATGAGCACCGGCGTCGCGTCCTCCGGACGATCGCACGCACGGCTTCTGGACCGAGTTGATGGAGGCAAGATGGCGAGTCGGGCTTGGAGACGACCGGCGTCACAGCGGCATCAGGGTGCGCTGCAACATGCGTCCGGTTGCTTCCCCCCTGCTTCCCCGCTTGGACAAGCGAGGCCGGGGAAGCAGAAAACGCCCATGAGGG
Source organism: Inquilinus sp. Marseille-Q2685 (assembly GCF_916619195.1). Lineage (NCBI taxonomy): Bacteria > Pseudomonadati > Pseudomonadota > Alphaproteobacteria > Rhodospirillales > Rhodospirillaceae > Inquilinus > Inquilinus sp. Marseille-Q2685. The sequence goes on along the minus strand of NZ_CAKAKL010000009.1, from coordinate 249,341 downwards.
CGTTCGCTAAGTCACTGATTTTCCTGGAAGAAACTGGAGCGGGCGAAGGGATTCGAACCCTCGACCCCAACCTTGGCAAGGTTGTGCTCTACCCCTGAGCTACGCCCGCTCTGGCGTCGTCGGCGCCGCAGCGCCCGTCGAGGTGGCGGGTTATATCCGATGCCGCGGGATTTGCAAGCATCTAAATGCGGAAATTTTTCGCGCCGCGCGACACCGCGGCGAAGCGACGGCCGGGGCGGGCTTGGAAGCGCGGCTGCGGGCTCGTATAACACCGCCCATGACCGCGCCCGACAGCACCGCCCCCGAATCGTCCCTGCCCGCCGCCGCAGCCCGCCCCTGCGCGACCTCGGCGGACCTGTTCGCCCGGCTGCGCTCGCTCGGCGTCGAGGTCGCGACGCATGAGCACGAGGCCGTGTTCACGGTCGAGGAATCGCGCCACCTGCGCGGCCTGCTGCCCGGCTGGCACTCCAAGAACCTGTTCCTGCGCAACAAGAAGGGCCAGGAATGGCTCGTCGTCTGCGAGGAGGAGCGCCGCGTCGACCTGAAGGCGCTGGGCGAGCTGCTGGGATCCGGCCGGCTGTCCTTCGGCTCGCCCGACCGGCTGATGGAGGCGCTGGGCGTCACCCCCGGCTCGGTCACGCCCTTCGCCATCATCAACGACGACGCCCGGCGGGTGACGATCGTGCTGGACGCCGACATGATGCGGCACGGCACCCTGCACTTCCATCCGCTGGTCAACACCATGACCACGGCGATCGAGCCGGCCGGCCTGCTGGCCTTCATTGCCAGCTGCGGCCATGAACCCCATATCGTCGATCTCGACTCCGTCACCCTGCCGGCGGAGCCGGCCACCATCACGCCATCGGCGGAGGATGCGCCTGCCGGCGGCTGACGCCGCCGCTTGCCGCCGCCGGCCTTCGGCACAGATCAATACCAGACCTGGGACAACGCCATGGACGCCCTTCTCAATGCCGCTTCCGGCGGCGCCGCACCGGTGATCAAGGACAGCAACACCGCCGGCTTCCGCGCCGACGTGATCGAGGCCTCGATGGAGGTGCCGGTCGTCGTCGACTTCTGGGCCACCTGGTGCGGCCCGTGCAAGACGCTGGGCCCGATCCTGGAGAAGCAGGTCCAGGCCGCCCAGGGCAAGGTCCGGCTGGTCAAGGTCGACATCGACCAGAACCAGGCCCTGGCGGCGCAGCTGCGCATCCAGTCGGTGCCGACGGTCTACGCCTTCTACCAGGGCCGCCCGGTCGACGGCTTCATGGGCGCGGTGCCGGAGAGCCAGGTCAAGAGCTTCATCGACAAGCTGGTGCAGCTGGCCGGGCACGACGCCCACGATCATGTCGACCAGCTGCTGGCCGAGGCCAAGAGCGTGCTCGACAGCGGCAACATCGAGGAGGCGGCCGGCATCTACCAGCATGTCCTGGCGCATGCCCCGGACAGCGCGGCCGCCGCGGCCGGCCTGGCCCGTTGCCTGATCGCGCTGGGCGAGACCGAGCAGGCCAAGCAGTTCCTGGAGAGCCTGAGCCCCGATCTGGCGCGCCATGCGGACGTGCTGGCGGCGAAGAGCGCGCTGGAGCTGGCTGAGCAGAGCGCCGCCGCCATCGCCGGCCTGGCCGGGCTGCGGCAGCGGTTGGAGGCCAACCCGAACGACCATGAGGCCCGCTACGAGCTGTCGACCGCCCTCTACGGCGCCGGCCAGCAGGACGCGGCGGTGGACGAGCTGCTGGAGCTGTTCCGCCGCGACCGCGAGTGGAACGACCAGGCGGCGCGCAAGCAGCTGGTCAAGCTGTTCGAGGCGCTGGGCCCGACCGACCCCCTGACCCTGTCCGGCCGGCGTCGGTTGTCCTCGCTCCTGTTTTCATGAGCCGGATCGAAACATGAAGAGGGGGCCGCGCGCGCCCGCCTTCCAGGACCTCGGCACCGACCTGCCGGTCTTCCCCCTGCCCGGGGTCCTGCTGCTGCCGCGCGGCCTCCTGCCCCTCAACATCTTCGAGCCGCGCTACCTCGCCATGGTCGAGGATGCGCTGGCCGGCGGCCGGATGATCGGCATGATCCAGCCGCGCCCCGGCAACTGGGGCGCGGCGCCGCCGCCGCTTTACGCCGTCGGCTGCGCCGGCCGGATCACCAGCTTCGACGAGACCGATGACGGCCGCTACCTGATCACCCTGACCGGGCTGTGCCGGTTCCGGGTCGAAGAGGAGCTGGAGGAGCGGCGCGGCTATCGCCGGGTGCGGCCGGGCTGGACCGGCTTCGCCGCCGACATGGCCGAGCCGTCTGCGGCGGAGATCGACCGCGCCGGGTTGAACCGGGCCCTGACCGACTATTTCCGTATCGCCGGCCTGTCGGCCGACTGGGAGGCGATCGGCCAGACCCCGGACGAGCGCCTGGTCACTTCGCTGGCCATGATCTGCCCGTTCGAGCCGCAGGAGAAGCAGGCGCTGCTCGAGGCGAAGGATCTCTGCGAGCGCACCCAAGTCATGCTATCGATCATCCGGATGGCGATCCATGGCGGCCATGCCGGCCGCGTGCGCCACTGACGGCCCCTGTTCCCGGACCCCGTGCCCATGAGCGATACATCCGATTCCGGCAGCCCAGCCGGTTCCAGCAGCCCCGCCCCCAGCAGCCCGACGGCGGTCGACCCGCGGCTGCTGGAGATGCTGGTCTGCCCGCTGACCAAGGCGCCGCTGCGCTATGACGCCAAAGCGCAGGAGCTGATCTCGGACCAGGCGCGGCTGGCCTATCCGATCCGCGACGGCATCCCGATCATGCTGATCGACGAGGCCCGGCCGCTCGACCCCGACGCGCGGCGCTGACCCCATGACCGACATGGGCAGCCCGCCTTTGACCGGCAGCGCCGCCCGGCCGGTCGAGATCCGGCTGAAGCGGGCCGAGCGCGTGCTGGAGCTGCGCTTCGACGACGGGCTGCACGTCACCCTGTCGGCCGAGCTGCTGCGGGTCGAGAGCCCGTCGGCCGAGGTCCAGGGCCACGGCCCGTCGCAGAAGACCATCGTCGGCGGCAAGCGCAACGTCGCCATCACCGCGGTCGAGCCGGTCGGCCATTATGCGGTGCGGCTGGTGTTCGACGACGGCCACGACACCGGGATCTATTCCTGGACTTGGCTGCACGAGCTGGCGACCCGGCAGGACGAGCTGTGGCGCGCCTATCTCGCCGCGCTGGAAGCGCGCGGCCTGTCGCGTGATCGATAGGACCGCCGCCGCCCTGGCCCGCCTTCGGCGCTGGCTGGGCAACCAGGCGCTGATGGCCGGGCCGGTGCAGGACGTCGCCTGCGGCTTCGCCGACGGCCTGCTCGAAGCCGGCATCCCGCTGTGGCGGGCCTATCTCTCGGCCACCACCCTGCATCCGGAGATGGAGGCGTTCGGCCTGATCTGGACCCGCGACGGCGTCCGGGAGAGGGAGGAGTACGGCCACGGCTCCTGGGGCAGGATCGCAAGCCCCAGCCCGATCTACGAGGCGGTGCTGGCCGCCCGGGAAGCCGCCGCCGATCCGGCCGCCGCCAAGGCCGAGGACATCGTGCCGCTGACCCGCTACCGGCTGGAACGGGGCGAGGGCGTGGACCGCTTCCCGGTCCTGGCCGAGTTCCGCGATGCCGGCGCCACCGACTATCTCTGCTTCATCATCCCCTTCGGCTTCGACGGCACGCTGCACCCGCTGCGCACCGGCGCCTCGGTGACGCTGGCGACCGACCGGCCCAGCGGCTTCACCGAGGCCGAGGTGCGGGCGCTCGACGACCTGATGCCGGTGTTCGGCGCCGCCATCCGCGCCGGCATCGATCTCTCCGCCTTCCGCACCGTGCTGGGCACCTATCTCGGCCGCGACGTCGGCCGGCGGGTGCTGGACGGCGAGATCCGCCGCGGCTCGGTCGAGACCATCTCGGCCGCGATCCTGGTCGGCGACCTGCGCGGCTTCACTGCCCTGGCCGATGCCCTGCCGCAGGACCAGCTGGTCGCCATGCTGGACGACTATCTCGACGCGCTGGCGACGCCGGTCGAGGCCCGCGGCGGGCAGGTGCTGAAGTTCATGGGTGACGGCCTGCTGGCCACCTTCGCCTTCGCCGAGGCGGATCCGGCGGAGACCTGCGGCCGGACGCTGGCCGCCGCGGCCGAGGCGCTGGAGCGGATCGCCGCGATCAACCTCCGCCGGGCCGAAGCGGGCGCGCCGGTGCTGACGCTGGACGTGGCGCTGCATGTCGGCGACGTGCTGTACGGCAATGTCGGTTCGGGCCAGCGGCTGGACTTCACCATCATCGGCCCGGCGGTGAACGAGGCCGCCCGGCTGGAGACCCTGTGCGGCGCGCTGGGCGTGCCGATGGTGGTCAGCCGCCGCTTCGTCGAGGCGCTGGCGGCGCCGCAGCTGTTCCGCTGCCTCGGCCCGCAGACCCTGCGCGGCGTGCGGGTGCCGGTCGAGGTGTTCACGCCGGCTTAGGCGCCAAGCTCCCACAGCCGCGACAGGTCGAAGCCGTGCACGTCGCGGCACAGGGCGACGAAGGCGGCGGCCTGGTGGTCGACGACCTGGCGCCCCTTCTCCGCCGTGGCGTTGGCGGCGTTGCCGACCGCGCCGCCGGGGTTCAGGTCCTGCGCCATCCAGCCGAACTGCGACACGCCATGCGCCCGCAGATGCGCGAACTCCCGGATGAAGTCCAGCTGGGTCGACCGGAAATCCTCGGCTAGCTCCATCTTCACCAGGTCGGGGCGCAGATGCAGCATCACCGAGGTCTCCATGTCGCCGCCATGGATGCCGTAGGTCGACTCCTCGGGCGGGAACAGCCCGTCCGGGTTGCCGAAGCGCGACCAGGCCGAATGCACCGCCAGCATGCCGTGCCGGACCCTGAGCTCGCGCGCCACCACGTCGAGGATCGGCACGTTGCCGCCGTGGGAGTTGATCAGGATCAGCTTGCGCAGCCCCGCCCGCCGCACGCTCTCGCCGATCTCGATCAGGACTTGCGTCAGCGTCTCCCAGGACAGGGTGAGGGTGCCGGGCGAGGCGATGTGCTCGTTCGACTTGCCGACCGCCTGGGTGGGCAGGAAGGTCACCGGCAGGTCGGCCGGCAGCAGCTGCAGCCCCCGCCGCACCATGCCCTCGGCGATGCAGGTGTCGGTGTAGACCGGCAGGTGCGGCCCATGCTGCTCGATGGCGCAGACCGGCTGCACCGCGATCCAGCCCTCGGATCCCTCCCGGAAGTCGAGCGTCGTCATCTCGTACCAGTAACGCTTCGGCAGCATCGGTGAGTCCTTTCAGGCGGCGGGCATCGGAGGGAAGAGACCGGTCCATCCCTTTGCTGTCATTGCCGGGCTTGACCCGGCAATCCAGAGAGCGTCGACACCTTCTGGATGCCCGGGTCAAGCCCGGGCATGACAACAAAATAGGTCATTCAACGGCCTCTGCCGGCCCAGCGGCGATGACCTCCACCTCGACCAGGAACTCCGGCCGGGAGAAGCCGGAGACGATCATCAGGGTCGAGGCCGGGGGCGGGTCGGCGACGACGCGGTCGCGCACCGCCATGTAGCCCTTCAGATGCTCCCGCCCGGTGACGAAGGCGTTGATCCGGATGATGTGCGACAGGTCCATCCCCGCCGCCGCCAGGATCGCCCGGATGTTCTCGAAGCACAGCTCGGCCTGGCCCTCGACCGTGTCCGGCACCGCCTCGTCCGGGCCGATGCCGAGCTGGCCGGAGCAGACCACCAGGCGGCTGCCCGCCGGCACCTCGACGGCATGGCTGTAGCGGGCGAAGGGCGGCCGGATTCCGGCCGGGGTGATGGGGCGCGACAAGGGGATTCGTCTCCCGGAAAAGGCAGGAAACCGTAGGACCGGCGACGGGCCGGCGCAAGGTTGCCGCGTGCCGGAAAACTGGACTAGGCTGCCCATTCGTTGGGCAACCGGAGGGAAGGGCGTCGGCCGCGGCGCACCGCCGTCCGGCGCCCGGCGGGAACGATACCCCGCGGATCGCCGGCCGGCCGCGGCGCCTCTTCCAATCGGAGGCGGATGGCACGGCCGTTGCTTCCTGTCGTCTTTGGCGCTGCGGCATAAAAAAACGACATAGGGATCGGCTTCATGCAACTTTTCGGACGGGTCCTCGCTCTCGCCCTCGGGCTGACGGCCGCGCTGTCGGTCGGTGCGGCCTCGGCGGCCGACAAGGTCAGCTTCGGCACCAACTGGCTGGCCCAGGCCGAGCACGGCGGCTACTACCAGGCGGTGGCGGACGGCACCTATGCCAAGTTCGGCCTCGATGTCACCATCGTCATGGGCGGGCCGCAGGCGGCCAACCGGGCGCGCCTCGTGGCCGGCCAGATCGACTTCTTCATGGGCGGCACGCTGGACGCCTTCGATTCGGTCAAGGAAGGCGTGCCGGTGATCAACGTCGCCGCCATCTTCCAGAAGGACCCGCAGATCCTGATGGCCCATCCCGACCGGCGGATCGAGACCATCGGCGACCTGGCGAAGCTGGACACGCTGTTCCTGTCCGGCGAGGGCTACGACACCTATTTCCGCTGGCTGAAATCGGCCTATCCCGGCTTCCGGGACGAACAGTACAAGCCCTACACCTTCAACCCCGCCCCCTTCATCGCCGACCCGAGATCCGGCCAGCAGGGCTACCTGACTTCCGAGCCACGGGACATCGAGGCGCAGGCCGGCTGGAAGCCCAAGGTCTTCCTGCTCGCCGACAACGGCTACGAGGCCTATTCGACCACCATCGCGGTGCAGCAGTCGCTGATCGACCAGAACCCGGACCTGGTGCAGCGCTTCGTCGATGCCTCGATCATCGGCTGGTACAACTATCTCTTCGGCGACCCGGCGGCGGCCAACGCCCTGATCAAGAAGGACAATCCGGAGATGACGGACGAGCAGCTGGCCTATGGGCGCGAGCAGCTCAAGGCCCAGCACATCATCATCGCCGGCGACGCCGAGGCCAAGGGCATCGGCTGCCAGAGCGCGGAGCGGTACCAGCGCTTCTACGACAGCATGGTCAAGGCCGGCGTGCTGGAGGCCGGGCTGGACGTGGGCAAGGCCTTCACCAACCGCTTCGTGTGCAAGGGTATCGGCCTCGATGTCTACAAGACGCTGGCCGGCGGCTGAGGTGGATTCGGTCGCCTTGGCCACGCCCGGGCAGAACGCCGCCGAGGGCGGCCGGGTGCTGGTGTCGCTGGACGGGGTGTCGAAGCGCTTCGCCAGCGGCACCCTCGCCCTCTCCGCCATGACGCTCGACATCCGGGAGGGGGAGTTCGTCAGCCTGCTCGGCCCCTCCGGCTGCGGCAAGTCGACGGCGCTGCGGCTGATCGCGGGCCTCGGCGCGCCCTCCGCCGGCGCGATCCGCTGGCCGAACGGGGGCCGCGCCGCGACGGACGGCGAGGTCGGCTTCGTGTTCCAGGAGCCGACGCTGATGCCCTGGGCCACGGTGTTCAGGAATGTCTGGCTGCCGCTGCGGCTGAAGGGCCTGTCGCGGGCGGCGGCGCGCGACCGGGTGATGGAGGCGCTGGCGATGGTCGGGCTCGACCGCTTCGCCGGCGCCTATCCGCGCGAGCTGTCGGGCGGCATGAAGATGCGGGTGTCGATCGCCCGGGCCCTGGTCACACGGCCGAAGCTGCTCTTGATGGACGAGCCCTTTGCGGCCTTGGACGAGATCACCCGGATCAAGCTGAACGACGACCTGCTGCGGCTGTGGCAGGGGCAGAACTGGACTATCGTCTTCGTCACCCATTCGGTGTTCGAATCCGTCTACCTGTCGTCGCGGATCGTGGTGATGGCGGCGCGGCCGGGCCGGGTGATCGAGGAGGTGGCGGTGGACGCCTCCTATCCGCGCGGCAACGAATACCGGATGTCCACGCCCTACAACGAGCGCTGCCGCACCGTGTCGGACGCGCTGATGCGGGCGATCATGGGGGCGGCGGGGCAGCGATGACTGAGATCGAGTTGCAGACCGGCGCGGCCGAGGACGAGGCCGCCATCGCCGAGGCCCGGCGGGCCGACCCCGGCCGCATCCGGGCGCTGGCGGCGCGGATCGCTGTGCCGGTGACCGCCTTCGCCGCCTTCGTGGCGCTGTGGCAGTGGTACGTCACCGCCTATCAGGTGCCGCGCTACATCCTGCCGGCGCCGACCGAGGTGGCGGCCACGATGGTGAGCGACTGGCCGATCCTGTCCTCGGCCCTGGCGGTGACGCTGACCATCACCTTCGCCGCCCTGGCCGCGGCGCTGGTCGGCGGCGTGGCGCTGGCCATCCTGTTCGTCCAGTCGCGCTGGCTGGAGCTGGCCTTCTACCCCTATGCCGTGGTGCTGCAGGTGACGCCGATCGTGGCGATCGCGCCGCTGATCATCATCTACGCGCCGTCGACCGAATCGGTGCTGCTGATCTGCGCCTTCATCGTCGCCTTCTTCCCGATCCTGTCGAACATGACCCAGGGGCTGAAGAGCACCGACCACAACCTGCTGAACCTGTTCGAGCTGTATGGCGCGTCGCGCTGGCAGTCGCTGCTGCATCTGCGCATCCCGGCGTCGCTGCCCTATTTCGCCACCGGCCTGCGCATCGGCGGCGGCCTCGCGCTGATCGGGTCGGTGGTGGCGGAGTTCGCGGCCGGGTCGGCCGGCGCCCAGTCCGGCCTGGCCTTCCGCATCCTGGAGGCCGGGCGCCGGCTGAACGTGCCGCGGCTGTTCGCGGCGCTGATCCTGATCACCCTGACCGGCCTGGCCATCTTCGCCCTGACCAGCCTGGTGTCGCATCTGCTGCTGCGGCGCTGGCATGAAAGCGCGATCCGGCGGGAGAACTGAGCATGCCCGGTTTTGCTGTCCTGCCGGACGCCCGGCGCTACCGGCTGACCAACGCCACCGTGCCGGCCTGCCTGGTCGAGGGCACGGATCTGGCGCCGGACCGCGACGGGCTGGCGCGGGCCGACCTGACCATCGACGGCGGCACGCTGGCCGCGATCCGCCCGGCCGGCGGCCCCGACCCCGACGGCGCGGCGCTGCCGGCGCTGGACCTGGACCGCGGCATGGTGTGGCCGGCCCTGGTCGAGGCGCACACCCATCTCGACAAGGGGCATATCTGGCCGCGCGGGCCGAACCCGGACGGCAGCTTCGACGGTGCGCTCGCCGCCGTGCGGGCGGACCGGGCGGCACACTGGTCGGCGGCGGATGTGCGGGCGCGGATGGAGTTCAGCCTGCGCTGCGCCTTCGCCCACGGCACAAGGCTGATCCGCACCCATATCGACAGCGACCCGCCGCAGCACGGCGTCTCCTGGCCGGTCTTCGCCGCGCTGCGGGACGAATGGGCCGGGCGGATTGAGCTGCAGGGCTCGGCCCTGGTCGGCATCGACCGGGTGCTGGAGGATGCGTATTTCGACGACCTCAGCCGCACCGTGCGCGCCCATGGCGGCATTCTCGGCGCCGTCGCCTATCCGGTGCCGGGGCTGGAGGCCGGCATCGACCGGCTGTTCCGCCATGCGATCGAGCACGGCCTCGACCTCGACGTCCATGCCGACGAGACCGGCGACCCGGCGGTGCGGTCGCTGGCGCTGATCGCCGAGGCCGCGATCCGCCACCGCTTCCGCGGCCGGGTGCTGGTCGGCCATTGCTGCTCCCTGGCCCGGCAGCCGGACGACGTCATTGACCGCACGCTGGACCTGGTGGCCGAGGCCGGCCTCGCCGTGGTGTCGCTGCCGATGTGCAACATGTATCTGCAGGACCGAAAGGCCGGGACCACGCCACGCTGGCGCGGCGTGACGCTGCTGCACGAGATGAAGGCGCGCGGCATTCCCGTCATGGTGTCCTCCGACAACACCCGCGACCCGTTCTACGCCTATGGCGATCTCGACGCGCTTGAGGTCTACGCCCAGGCGACGCGCATCCTGCATCTCGACCACCCGGTCGGCGACTGGCCGCGGGCGGTGACCGCGACCCCGGCCGCCGTGCTGGGCCGGCCCGATCTCGGCCGCCTGGCCGCGGGCGGCGGCGCCGACCTGGTGCTGCTGCGCGCCCGCAGCTGGACCGAGCTGCTGTCCCGCCCCCAGGCCGACCGGATCGTGGTCCGGAACGGCCGGGCGATCGACACCACCCCGCCGGACTACCGCGAGCTGGACGCGCTGCTGGCGCCCGAAGGAGAGCAGGCATGACCGACCTCACGGCGCTGAAGCGCGACCTGGAGGGGCTGCGGGTCACCGACGACCCGGTGCTGGTGAAGCAGAAGAGCCAGGATTTCTTCTGGTACTCGCCGGTGCTGAAGCGGCAGCTGGAGCATGTCACCGGCGACCTCGTCGTCTCCCCGACCTCGGAAGCCGAGGTGGTGCAGGCGCTGAAGGCCGCCTATGCCCATGGCGTGCCGGTGACGCCGCGCGGCGCCGGCACCGGCAATTACGGCCAGGCCATGCCGCTGTCGGGCGGCATGGTGCTGAACCTGGCGCGGATGAACCGGGTCACCGCGATCCGCCCCGGCGCGGTGGCGGCCGAGGCCGGCGCCGTGCTGGCCCAGATGGACGTGCAGACCCGGGCCCGGGTCGGGCAGGAGATGCGGCTGTTCCCCTCCACCTACCGGATGGCGACGATCGGCGGCTTCCTGGCCGGCGGCTCCGGCGGCGTCGGGTCGATCCGCTGGGGCGGCCTGCGCAACCTCGGCAACGTCATGCGGGTGCGGCTCGTGACCATGGAGGCGGAGCCGCGCATCCTCGACCTGACCGGCGAGGACCTGTTGAAGGCGCTGCACGCCTACGGCACCAACGGCATCATCACCGAAGTCGAGATCCCGCTGGCCGCGGCGCCGGAGTGGGTGGACGTCGTCGTCGGCTTCGACGACTGGATGGACGCGGTCCGCTTCTGCGAGGAGATCGGCCGGGCCGACGGGCTGCTGCTGAAGGAGATCGCGCCGGTCGCCGCCCCGGTGCCGCACGACTATTTCCTGAAGCACCGGAAGTTTATCCGCCGCGACCAGTCGGTGGCGCTGCTGATGGTGGCCGACTTCGCCATGGGCGGCTTCGAGGCCTTCATGAAGCGGTCGAAGGGCGAGGTGCTGTTCCGCGCCGACACCGCGACGGACCAGGAGAAGCGCGGCCTGCCGCCGCTCTACGAGCTGACCTGGAACCACACCACGCTGCGGGCGATCAAGATCGATCCGACCATCACCTATCTGCAGGTGCTGTACCCCTTCCCCGACCATCTGCGGCTGGTCGAGGAGATGACCCGGATCTTCGGCGACGAGGTGCCGGGGCATCTCGAGGTGATCCGCTTCGACGGCAACGTTACCTGCTCCGGCCTGCCGATCGTGCGCTTCACCACCGAGGAGCGGCTGGACGAGATCATCCGCATCCACGAGGACCATGGCTGCCTTATCTTCAACCCGCACCGCTACACGCTGGAGGAGGGCGGGATGAAGCGCACCGACGCGGTGCAGCTGGAGTTCAAGCGCGAGACCGACCCGCGCGGCCTGCTGAACCCCGGCAAGATGATCGGCTGGGACGACCCGGATTACGACCTGAACTCCGGCCGCATCTACCTGTTCCCGGGGCTGCAGGCGACGGGGTGAGGATGGTTCGTCCTTATTGGCCGGCGCCGTCCCCCTCACCCTCCCATTCGCCAACGCGAATGGGTCCCTCCCTCTCCCCGAGGAGAGGGGAAGAGACGCGGCACTCGTTCACCTCTCCCCCGGGGAGAGGTCGAAATCGCGCAGCGATTTCGGGTGAGGGGGCGGCTCCGGCCTCTCCGCCCGGCGGAACCTGACCGATGCGCGTGCTGGTGCTGTTCGCGCATCCGGTCGAGACCAGCTTCCACGCCGCGCTGCACCAGGCGATGGTCGACGCGCTGCGTCGGGCCGGGCACGAGGTCGACGACTGCGACCTCTATGCCGCGGGCTTCGATCCGATCCTGACCCGGGAGGAGCGGCTGCAGTACCACGATCTGTCGGCCAACCGCCGGCCGGTGGAATCCCATGTCGACCGGCTGCTGCGGGCCGAGGCGCTGGTGATCATGGCGCCGGTGTGGAATTTCGGCTTCCCGGCGATCCTGAAGGGCTGGTTCGACCGGGTGATGCTGCCCGGCGTGTCCTTTGTCATGCGCGACGGCCGGGCCTATCCGAATCTGCAGCACATCCGGAGTCTGACCGCCGTGGTCTCCTATGGCGGCACGCGCTGGGCGTCGCTGCTGATGGGCGACCCGCCGCGCAAGCTGGTGCGGCGCTGGCTGCGCGGACTGATCCGCCCCTGGGCGCCGGTGCGCTACCTCGCCCTCTACGGCATGAACCGGGCCAGCGACGCCGACCGCAACGCCTTCCTGGCCAAGGTGGTCGCGGCGGCGGAGCGGCTGTAGCCGGCTAAACCTCCACCTCGACCAGCGCGGTCTCGGGCTGGGAACAGCAGGCGAGGATCCAGCCTTCGGCGATCTCGTCGTCGGCGATGCCGCCATTGTGCTCCATCCGCACCTCGCCCTTCAGCTTGCGCACCAGGCAGGTGCCGCAGAGGCCCTGGCGGCAGGCGGTCGGGATGCGCAGGCCGCAGCCCTCCGCCGCCTCCAGCACGGTCTGGCCCGGCAGCACCGCCGCCCTGCGGCCGGAACGGGTGAAGGCTACCTGCATCCCCTCCCCCGCCGGCGCGGGCGGCGGCGCGACCGGGGCCGCGACGGGCACTGGCGCCGGGGTGGCGCCGAAGCTCTCCTCATGCCAGCGCGCCGCTGGCACGCCGAGTTCGCCCGCCACGCGCCTGGCCGCGTCCATGAACCGGTCCGGGCCGCAGCAGAACACCGTCCGCCCGGCCAAATCCGGGCACAGGGCGGACAGCAGCGCCCGCTCCAGCCGGCCGCTGGCCCAGCCCTCGCCCGCCGGCGCGCCGGTGACGACGAAGCGCAGGCGCAGGCCGGACGCCGCCTCGGCCATGTAGCCGAGCTCCGACCGGAACAGCAGGTCCTGCGGCCGCCGGGCGAAATGGACATAGACCACGTCGGTCTGCGGCGCGGTATCGAACAGCCAGCGCGCCATCGACATCATCGGCGTGGCGCCGCTGCCGGCCGACAGGAACAGGTAGCGCTCGGCCGGGTGGTCGAGCAGCGAGAAGCGGCCGGATGGGCCATGCGCCGTCAGCGCGTCGCCGACCTTGAGCCGGTCGAACAGCCAGCGGGTGGCGACGCTGCCCGGCTGCACCTTGGCGGTGATCTTGGCGTGGTGCGGCCGCGACGGGGTCGAGGCCAGGGTGTAGGTGCGCAGCACCGGCTCCGCCCCCACCGGCAGCTCCAGCGTCACGAACTGGCCGGGGCGGTAGGAGAACCAGCTGCCGTCCTCCGCCTCGAAGCGGAAGGTGCGGACGTCCGGCGCCTCCTCGCGGATGCCGATGCAGCGCAGCCGCGCGGTCTTCGCGTTCCACAGCTTCGGCGTGGCGGTCAGAGGGCCGGGCACGTCCCGCCGCCCTTACGCCACGTCGCGGATCGGGGTGGCGGCGGTGCCGCCGCCGAGCCGGCGGGTGATGGTGTCGGCGTACCAGTCGACGAACTGGATCACCGCGCCCTCATGCATCCGCGAATACGGCCCGGGCTCATAGGCCGGGGACAGGATGCCGCGCTGGTTCTCCTCGACGATGCGGCGGTCCTCGTCATTGGTCGCGGTCCACACCTCGGTCAGCGCCTGCAGGTCGTAGTCGACACCCTCGACCGCGTCCTTGTGCACCAGCCATCTGGTGGTGACCTCGGTCTCGGTCGGGCTGATCGGCAGGATGCGGAAGCTCAGCGCATGGTCGGCCAGCAGGTGGTTCCAGCTGTTCGGGTAGTGGTACAGCAGCATCGAGCCCAGCCTGGTGGTCGGGAAGTCGGCCAGGAGGCGCCTCACCGCCGGCTGGCCGCTCATGGTCATCGAATGGGCGTCGTTGATGAACGGCACCCGCATCACCCGGTACTGCATGTCGTCCGAGATCTGGTAGCGGCTGGGCAGGCCGATCGCCTCGCAGCTCTGCCAGTGCTCGAGGATCTCCGGGTTCTCCTCCATCCCTTTCTGGCCGCTGGTCAGGGTCGGCTGGTCGGAGAAGACGCGGCACAGCTCCGGATGGTTGCCGGAGCAGTGGTAGCATTCGCGGTTGTTCTCCATCACCAGCTTCCAGTTGCCGCGCTCGACGATGGTCGAGCTGTGGGCGACCTTGGCTTCGGAGAGGAAGTGCGGCGCCATGTAGGGCTCGACCATGCGCCGGAACGGCTCGAAGTCGCGCGGCTGGTCGGCCAGCGACAGGAAGATCCAGCCGCCGACCTCGCGGCAGGCCACCGGCTTCAGCCCGAATTCGGCCGGGTCGATCGCGTCCATCATGTCGCGGGCGAAGATCAGCTTGCCCTCGAGGTCGTAGGTCCACTGGTGATAGGGGCAGACCAGGCGAGGACGCGAGCCGCGCTCGTCGGTGCACAGGCGCGAGCCGCGGTGGCGGCAGACATTGTGGAAGGCGCGGATGGCGCGGTCGCGGCCGCGCACCACGATCACCGGATACTCGCCGATCTGCACGGTCAGGAAATCGCCCGGCCGCGTCACCTCGCAGGCATGGCCGATGAACAGCCACTCCTTGTAGAAGATGTGCTCCAGGTCCAGAGCGTGATAGGCGGGGCTGGTGTAGAAATCCCGCTTCAGGCTGAAGCCCGGCGCGCGGGAGAGCAGATCCATCAACATGGCCGAACGCGCTTCCATACCCGATCCTCTCCTCTGGGCACGGTCGCAGATGTGGCATCCGGGTACGCGCGCTCGGGGACCGGACCGGCCCGTCGCGAACATGCCCGCCGACCGCCCACCGCGATCACCGAACAGACTCCGTCGAGGCTGGTTTCCGGGCTCCGGCGGGCTTCCCGGCCCGGTGCGGCGCCTTCCCGGATCGCTCCAGTGGCCCCTGCCGCACCTTCACCGCCGTCACCGTTGCGGGGGCAGCGCCGGAGTCTCACCGGCTTCCCAATTCTCCGGCCCGCCGCTTCTGATCGGCGGCATCGGCCGGCACCTCTTGGCGGGGATCATGGCGCGACTCCGCGGCCCCGCACGCTCCAGAGCCGACACGCCATGACGCGGCTGCGACACCCATCCCGGACCGGCTGCGACTCGGCATTTTCTGCTGCCGGACGGCCGCGCCGCGCCAGCCTCTGCCGGCCGCGGAACGCGAATGCGCAGCCCCTGCCGGCGCGGCCGCGGATAATCGGGGAGACCGAAACCGGAGACCCGCCATGAAGCTGACCGACTTCAAGATCCTGACCTTCGACTGCTACGGCACGCTGATCGACTGGGAGACCGGCATGGTCAACGGGCTGGCGCCGCTGACCGCCCGCGCCAAGGCGCCGCTGACCCGCGACCAGATCCTGGAGGCCCATGCCCGGCACGAATCGGCGCAGCAGCGCTGGACCCCGGCGCGGCGCTACAGCGAGCTGCTGGCGATCGTCTACAAGCGCCTGGCCGAGGAGTGGGGCGTGGCGGCGAGCTGGGAGGAGGCGCTGGCCTATGGCCGCTCGATCAAGGACTGGCCGGCCTTCGCCGACACCGCCGGCGCGCTGCAGTACCTGAAGAAGTACTACAAGCTGGCGATCCTCTCGAATGTCGACAATGCCAGCTTCGCCCTGAGCAACGTCCGGCTGCAGGTCGAGTTCGACGCCATCTTCACCGCCGAGGACATCGGCAGCTACAAGCCGTCGGCGCGCAACTTCGACTACATGCTGGAGAAGCTGGGCGGCATGGGCATCGCCAAGGGCGAGGTGCTGCACACGGCGGAGAGCCTGTTCCACGACCACGAGCCGGCGACGGCGGCGGGCCTGGCCACCTGCTGGATCCACCGCCGCCACGCCGAGGGCGGCTTCGGCGCCACCATGAAGCCGGCGACCGAGCCCAAGGTCGATTTCCGCTTCACCAGCATGGCGGAACTTGCCAAAGCTCACCAGGAGGCGCTGCGGGGCTAGCCCGAACGCCGCCCGGCGGCCATCTGACGCGGTTTCCTGCGCTTCCGGTGCTCACGGACCTATGTCCGCTGCGCTCCGGTTCTCGGAAACCACGCCAGCTGACTCACCGGATCGACGTTCGGGCGAGACCCCGGGTGCTGCCGGCACGGGTTGAACGAGGGAAGGATGACGGGCGCGCCGAAGCTGGACCGGATCGATATCGCCATCCTGGCCCGGCTGCAGGCCGACGGGCGGATCACCAACGCCGCGCTGGCCGACGCGGTCGGCCTGTCGCCCAGCCCCTGCCTGCAGCGGGTGAAGCGGCTGGAGGCGGCGGGCTACATCACCGGCTACGGCGCCCGCATCGCCCTGGCGAAGCTGACCGAGACCGTGACCGTGTTCACCGAGGTGACGCTGAGTGACCACCGGCGCGAGGACTTCATCCGCTTCGAGGCCGGCCTGGCCACGGTCGAGGAGTTGCTGGAGTGCCACATGGTCAGCGGGGGCTACGACTATCTGCTGCGCTTCCTGACCCGCAGCATCGCCCATTACCAGCAGGTGATGGAGGCGCTGCTGGACCGGCGGCTCGGCATCGAGAAGTACTTCAGCTACATCGTCATCAAGTCGCCGATCCTGCGCCAGGCCGCCCCGCTGCAGAAACTGCTGCGGGCGGAGTAGCTCTTCGACGCGACTTCTTTGAGTCCCCCTCCCGCAAGGGGAGAGGGGACTAAAAAAGACATACCCTTATGAACGAGGAGTAAGGGCGCCTCCGCCCTCACCCCGTCGCCAAGCCGCGGAGGTTGCGGTTGGCGACGGCCAGCATCGACAGGTCGACCTGGTCCAGCGCCTTCAGCTCGGAGACCAGCTGGTCGATCCGGTCCACCGGGGCGCGGCGGTGGCCGACCCAGGCCTCCACCACATCGGCCCCGGCGGCGCCCGCCGGCGCGTCCTGCAGGGCGCGGACCGCCAAGTCGGCCTGCAGCGTGTACAGGTCGTCGACGATCGCCCCCACCGCCTGCTTCTGCCAGTGGTTGCTGGCCGGCATCCGGCTGGCGCCGTCGCGCAGCCAGGCCAGGCCCAGCCGGCGGCCGGCCTCGAAATAGACCGAAGCGACCTCGGTGACGCCGCGCCCGGCCTGGTCGGCGATGCGGATGATGTCCAGCCCCGCCGCCCACAGGTTCAGCCGGGCGACGCGCCGGGCCAGATCCTCCGGGAAGCCGGCCTCGACGAAGCCCCGGGCGCGGGCGTCGATCACGGCGCGGGCGTCGTCGAAGATCGCGGCGTCCAGCTGGCTCTCCAGCTCGGCCAGGCCGGGCTTGAGATGCGCCACGTCCTGGCTGATGTCGAGGCCGCGGCCCTGCTGGCGCAGGATCCAGGCGACGCTGCGCTCGATCAGCCGCCGCGTCGCCAGCATGGCCCGGATCTGGGCCTGCGCCTGGGCCTTGTTGTCCAGCGCCTCGACCGCCGCCCAGATGTCGCGCAGGCTGAAGCTGTCGCGCACGATCAGATAGGCGCGGGCGATATCGGCCACGCCCATGCCGGTCTTGTCCGCCAGCTCCGACACGAAGGTGGCGCCGACCCGGTTCACCATGCTGTTGGTGACGTGCGTCGCGACGATCTCGCGCCGTAGCCGGTGGTGCGGGATGGCGTCCTTGAACCGCTCGCGCAGCGCCGTCGGGAAGTACAGCACCAGGTCGTCGACCAGCGCCGGGTCGTCCGGCAGGTCGCTGGCCAGGAGCGCGTCGTAGATGGTGATCTTGGCATAGGCCAGCAGCACCGCCTGCTCCGGCCTCGTCAGCCCCTCGCGGTTGCCGGAGCGCTGGGTCAGCTCCTCGTCGGTCGGCAGCATCTCGATCACGCGGTCGAGCCGGCCCGCCTTCTCCAGCCCGCGCATGAAGCGGGCCTGCTGGTCCAGCACCTCGAAGCCCTCGCCGACCGCCAGCGACAGCGCCTGGCTCTGCAGGTAGTTGTCGCGCAGCACCAGCTGGCCGACCTCCTCGGTCATGCTCTCCAGCACCTGGTTGCGCTGCTTCAGCGTCAGGTCGCCGGCCTGGACCACGGCGCCCAGCAGGATCTTGATGTTGACCTCATGGTCCGAGGTGTCGACACCGGCCGAGTTGTCGATGAAGTCGGTGTTCAGCTTGCCGCCCGAGCCGCCGGCGCCGATGCGGGCGTATTCGATGCGGCCGAACTGGGTGACGCCGAGATTGGCGCCCTCGCCGATCACCCGGGCGCGGACGTCGCGGCCGTTGATGCGCAGCGCGTCGTTCGCCTTGTCGCCGACATCGGCGTGGCTCTCGCGGCTGCTCTTCACATAGGTGCCGATGCCGCCGAACCACAACAGGTCGACCTCGGCCTTCAGCATCGCCTGGATCAGCTCGTTCGGCGTCACCGTCTCGCGCTCGATGCCGAAGCGGGCGCGGACCTCGGGCGACAGCTTCACCGACTTCGCCTTGCGCTCATAGACCGCGCCGCCGGGCGACAGCTTCGCCGCGTCGTACTGGTCCCAGGAGCCGCGGCCGAGGTCGAACAGTCGCTTGCGCTCGGCGAAGCTGGTCGCCGCGTCCGGGTCCGGGTCGACGAAGATGTGCAGGTGGTTGAAGGCGCCGAGCAGGCGAGTGTGCTCGGACAGGATCATGCCGTTGCCGAACACGTCGCCCGACATGTCGCCGACGCCGACACAGGTGAAGTCCTGGCTCTGGATGTCGGTGCCCAGCTCGCGGAAATGGCGCTTCACCGATTCCCAGGCGCCGCGGGCGGTGATGCCCATCTTCTTGTGGTCGTAGCCGGCCGAGCCGCCCGACGCGAAGGCGTCGTCCAGCCAGAAGCCGTAGTCCTGGCTGACGCCGTTGGCGATGTCGGAGAATGTGGCCGTGCCCTTGTCGGCCGCGACGACCAGGTACGGATCGTCCTCGTCATGCCGGACCACGCGCTCCGGATGCACGGTCTCGCCGCCGACGATGGTGTCGGTGATGTCGAGCATCCCGCGCATCAGGATCTTGTAGCATTCGACGCCTTCGGCCTGGAACGCCTCGCGCCCGGCCGAGGGGGCCGGCGGCCGCTTCAGCACGAAGCCGCCCTTCGAGCCGACCGGCACGATGACGGTGTTCTTCACCATCTGCGCCTTCATCAGCCCCAGGATCTCGGTGCGGAAATCCTCGCGCCGGTCGGACCAGCGGATGCCGCCGCGGGCGACCTTGCCGCCACGGAGATGCACGCCCTCCATGCGCGGGCTGTAGACGAAGATCTCGCGCCAGGGCCGCGGCAACGGCAGCTCCTCGACCGACAGGCTGTCCAGCTTCAGCGACAGATACGGCTTCGGCCGGCCCTGGCCGTCGGTCTGGAAGTAGTTGGTGCGCAGCGTCGACCGCACCAGGTTCAGGTAGCGGCGGAGGATGCGGTCCTCGTCCAGGTTGGTCACCGCGTCCAGCGCGTGCTCGATCTCGACCAGCAGGCCGCGGATCGCCACCTCGCGGTCGCCGGTCAGGTCCGGGTCGAAGCGGGTGGCGAACATGCGGACGATCGCCCGCGTGATCTCCGGATGCGCCACCAGCGTGTCCTCGATCGTCTCCTGGCTGAAGGCGAAGCGGGCCTGGCGCAGGAACTTGGCGTAGGCGCGCAGGAGCGTGATCGACCGCCAGTCGAGCCCGCCGGCCAGCACCAGCCGGTTCAGCCGGTCGTCCTCCATGTCGCCGGTCCAGATCCGCTCGAAGGCGGTCTGGAACACGGCCTTGAGGCGGTTCAGGTCGATCGGGTCGCCGCTGCGGCTGCGCATCTCGAAATCATGGATCCAGACCGGCCCGTGGGCCTGGCCGATCGCCTGGATGTTGACTTCGGTCGGGAGCTCCGACACCACCTTGAATCCCAGATGCTCCAGCATCGGCAGCACGTCGGACAGCGGCACCGGCGTGCCGCGGTGGTACAGCTTGAAGCGCAGCTCGTTCGGCGCCGCCTCGATCGGGCGGAACAGGTGCAGCCCGATCTCGCCGTCCTCGTCGATCTCCTCGATCCGCTCGATGTCGACGATCGCCGCGGCCGGCGTGGTCTCCTCGCGATACCCGGCGGGGAAGGCCTCGGCGTAGCGGCGCAGCAGGATCAGCCCCTGCTCCTCGCCCTTCTTCTCGACCAGGGCCGACTGCAGCAGGTCGGACCAGCTGCGCCCGGCCTCGACCAGCCGCTCCTCGATCACGTCGACCGGCTCGTCGGTGCCCTGGCCGGGCTCGGTCTTGATCAGGAAGTGGACGCGGGCATGCGCCCCTTCGGTCATCTGGGTGGTGAAGGCCGTGACCGGGCCGCCATACGCCTTCTGCAGGATCTTCTGGATGCGGTGGCGCAGATCGGTGTTGTAGCGGTCGCGCGGCACGTAGACGAGGCAGGAGACGAAGCGCCCGAACGGGTCGCGGCGCACGAACAGCGCCGTCCGCTGCCGCTCCTGCAGGTGCAGGATGCCCATGCCGATGTCGAGCAGCTGCTCGTCGGAGATCTGGAACAGCTCGTCGCGCGGATAGGTGTCGAGGATATGGCCCAGCGCCTTGCCGTCATGGCTGCGCGGGTCCAGCCCGGCGCGTGCCAGGGTGCGGCTGACCTTGGCCCTGAGATAGGGGATGTCGCGGGCGCTGCGGCTGTAGGCGACCGAGGTGAACAGGCCGACGAACATGTGGTCGCCCACCACCTCGCCGGCCTCGTCGAAGATCTTGACGGTGAAGACGTCGAGATGCACCGGCCGGTGCACCGTCGCCTTCAGGCTGGCCTTGGTGACGGTCAAGGGCGCCGTGCTGCGCAGCATCGACTGCGCCTCTTCCGACATCCGGTCGTAGCGGCGGGCGCCGTCGAACACCGAGACATCCTGCTGGCGCAGGATGCCCAGGCCGCTGCCCGGCACGATCGCGATCTCGAGCCCGTCCTCGGTGCGAGCGAAGTCGTAGCGGCGATAGCCCAGGAAGGTGAAGTGGTCGTCCTCGAGCCATTCCAGGAAGGCGATGATCTCGCGCGTCTCGCCCGGGTCGACCGGCAGCGCCTCGTGGTCCAGCTCCTCCAGCACGGCGCGGATCTGCTGGCGCATCGCGCCCCAGTCCTCGACCGCGGCGCGGACATCGGCCAGAACCGCCCGCAGCGTCGCCGCGATCCGGTCGAGCGTCGCCTGGTCGGTGCGCTCGTCGATCTGGACATGCATGAAGCTCTCGGCCGGCGTGCCTTCGGGCGCCTCCGCCGGATCCTGCACATCGGTCAGCCGGCCCTGGGCGTCGCGGGTCACAGCCAGGATCGGGTGGACCACCAGATGCACGGTCAGGCCCAGCTCGGACAGCGCCGCGGTCACCGAATCGACCAGGAACGGCATGTCGTCGTTGATGATCTCGATCACGGTGTGCGGGCTGCGCCAGCCGTAATCGTCATAGACCGGGTTGAAGATCCGGATCTTGACCTCGCCCTTGCGGCGCTCGCCGCCGAACTGCAGCAGTCCGAGGGCGACGCTGTAGAGGGTGTCCGTGCCCTCGCGCAGCACGTCGTGCGGCGGCACGTTGCGGAAGTACAGGCGGGTGAACCGCTCGGCCATTCCTCCCTTCGCCGGGTCGAGCCGCTGCTTGGCCAGGGCCACGACGCCATCGACGATTTCGGCCTTGTGCTGATCGGCCTTCGACATCCTGCAGACTCCAGAGAGCGTGCGGCCCGGCCCCTCTCGAAACCGTGTCGGGCCGCATCAGGGCCCCAAGGGCATACAATCAACCCGGGCAAAAGGAAACCGCCGAACCGTGACGGTTCGAGGGCATTCCCGGACGATTTCGTCAGACAATTCCAGAGGTTAGGACACACCGGATCACAAAGTCCCCGCAATCCGGTCTGAAATAACCCGTCTTTGGTCCGGAACCTTCGCTTGTAACGCCGGCTGGACGGCGGCCCCGCTTCGCCTGTATGGAAGAAACCGTATTGGAAGAAATGATTCCGCCGCCAAAACGAGAAAGAGAGCGCGTGTTGTCGACCCGTCATCGCCCCTCGCCGACCCTCTTCATCGCATTCGCCGCGGCGACCCTCTTGGGCGCCTGCCAGACCGCCCAGCAGCAGGCCCAGATCCCGCCCTACGATTTCCCGAAGGTGTCGACCCAGTGGCATGACGGCATCAGCGTCGTCTACACCGGCACGCTCCAGGTCGGCCGGCCCTGCACCGTGCTGCGCCGCGACGACGGCAGCGAGGTGGCGATCCAGGGCAAGCCCGTCCCGGTCCGGATCGGCGACCGCGTCACCGTCTCCGGCCCGACCGCGAAATGGTCGCTGTGCCAGACGCTGGAGACGATCCGCGCCGACAAGGTCGACGTCATGACCAGCGCCTATCTGCCGGCGGCCGGCGGCACGGCCGTGACCGTGGCCCCCGGCGCCGTGGTGGTGCAGCCGACGCCCTGACCGCCAGCCGGGATGCCGGCGCAGCCCGACTCAGGCATACTCCCGCCCGGACACGGGAAGGGGAGGCCCGGATGCTCTACGCCATTCTCTGCTACAACTCGGAAGAGGCCGTCGGCGCCTGGACCCAGGCGGAGGACGACGCGGTCATGGCCCGGCTCGACGTCGTCCACCGTCGGCTGGCCGCCGAGGGCAGGCTCGGCCCGGCGGCGCGGCTGGCCTTCACCAGCGCCGCGACCACGCTGATGAAGGGCCATGAGCCGCCTTTGGTGATCGACGGCCCCTATGCCGAGACCAAGGAGCAGATGCTCGGCTTCTACGTGGTCGACTGCGAGTCGCGGGACGAGGCGGTGGCCATCGCCCAGGACCTGGCGCAGGCCAATCCCGGCGCCGGCGGCTACGAGATCCGGCCGGTCCGGCTGTTCCTGCCCGGCACCCGCGCAGCCTGACCGCGGGCCGCCCGGATTCATGGGGCGGCCCAACCCGGCTTGACTCTCGGGCTCGGCGGTGGATTCATATTGGAACAAATACGGAACAACCATGCCCCGCCATGTCCGCCCTCGCTGCCCTGCGCGAGCGCCTGAACCGGTACGGATCCGCTGTCGAGGAGCCGGGAGTCCTGCCGCTCGCCCTGCCTCCGATCGATGACCGCCTGCCGCGCGGCGGGCTGGCGCTCGGCCGGCTGCACCGGATCGCCGGCGCCGGCGACGATCCGGCCGGGGCGGCGGCCACCGGTTTTTCCGCGCGGCTCCTGGCCCGGCTGCAGAAGCGCGGGCCGGTGCTGTGGTGCGCCGCGGCCGACGATTTGTACCCGCCGGCCCTGGCCGCGCTGGGGCTGGATCCCGACCGGCTGGTCCTGGTCCGGCCGCGCGACGAGACCGGCGTCCTGGCGGTGGCGGAGGAGGCGCTGCGCACCCGCGGATTCGGCGCCGTGCTGGCCGAGGCGGCGCGGGCCGAGCTCTTAGCCGAGCGGCGGCTGCAGCTGGCCTGCGAGGCGCACGGCACCACCGCCTTCCTGCTGCAGCGCCGGCCGGTCGCGCTGCGGCCAGGCCGCACCGCTGCCAGCGCCGCGGTGACGCGCTGGACCGTGGCCCCGGCGCCGAGCGGCGGTGCCACCGCCTGGGTCGGCCCGGCGCGCTGGGAGCTGGCTCTGACCCACAGCCGCGGCGGCCGGCCCGGCCGCTGGATCGTGGAGACCGAGGATGGGACGGATCGTCTCGCTGTGGTTGCCGAACTGGCCGATCACGCGGCTGCGGCTGACCACGCCTCCCGACGCCTGGCCGGCTGAGCCGGTCGCGATCGTCGAGACCGTCGAGCAGCGGCGCCAGGTGGTGGCGGTGGACGGCCGCGGCTGGGCCGCCGGCATCCGGCCCGGCCAGAAGGCGACCGACGCCCGCGCCGTGCTGCCGGCGCTGGCCCTGGTCCCGGCCGATCCTGCCGCCGATGCCCGGGCCCTGGCCCGGCTGGTGCGCTGGGCCGGCCGCTACAGCCCCGCCGTCGCCCCCTGCCCGCCCGACGGGCTGTGGCTCGACATCACCGGCTGCGCCCATCTCTGGGGCGGCGAGGACGGGCTGCTGGCCGACCTGGCCGGGCGGCTGGAACGCCGGGGCCTGCCCGCCCGCATCGCCGTCGCCGGCAGCTTCGGCGCCGCCTGGGCGCTGGCGCATTACGACCGGGCCGATCGGCGGATCCTGCCGGACGGCACCGAGCACGAGGCCCTGACCCCGCTGCCGATGGCGGCGCTGCGGCTGGGCGAGGACGAGGTCGCGGCGCTGCGGCGGATCGGCCTGACCCGGATCGGCGAGCTGCTGGCGGCGCCGCGCGCCGGCCTGGCCCGCCGCTTCGGCGCCGGCCCGCTGCTGCGGCTGGACCAGGCGCTGGGCCGGGCCGAGGAGACGGTCGGCTTCCGCCGGCCGCCGACACCCTGGTTCGCCCGCCTGGCCTTCGCCGAGCCGATCGGCACGCCGGAGGACCTGCAGCGCGCCATCGCCGCGCTGGCCGCCGATCTCTGCGCCCGGCTGGAGGCGCGGATGATGGGCGCGGCGCAGTTCATCGCCGCCTTCCACAGGGTCGACGGCCGCTGCCAGACCATCGCCATCCGCACCGCCCTGCCGGTGCGCGACCCGGCGCGGGTCGGGCGCCTGTTGGCCGACCGGCTGGACCGGGTCGACCCCGGCTTCGGCATCGAGGTCGCGACGCTGCGCGCCGACCGGGTGGCGCCGGTGGCGGGACGCCAATCGGGCCTGAGCACGCTGGAGGGCGAAAGCGCCGGGATCGCGGATCTGGCCGGCTTCGTCGACATCGTCGGCAACCGCATCGGCTTCGACCGGATCTGGCGTCCGGCCGCGGTGGAGCGCCACCTGCCCGAGCGCTGCGTCGCCCCCCGCCCGCCGCTGGCCCCGGATCAGGGCAAGCCCTGGCCGTCCAGCTGGATCCGCCCTCTGCGCCTCCTGCGCCGGCCGGAGCCGATCAAGGCGATCGCCCAGATCCCGGACGACCCGCCGACCAGCTTCCAATGGGCCGGCAAGACCCACCGCGTGCGCCGTGCCGACGGGCCGGAGCGCATCGCCTATGAATGGTGGCGCCAGGCCCGGCCGCAGGACCGGGCGGAGCCGGATATGATCCGCGACTATTACCGGGTGGAGGACGAGACCGGCCGCCGCTTCTGGCTCTACCGCGCCGGTCTGTACCGCGAGGGCGAGACCGCCCGCTGGTACCTGCACGGGATGTTCGACTGATGGCCGGGGTGGTCCTCAGAGCGCTGCATATTTTGAGTCCCCCCTCCCCTCGCGGGAGGGGTAGAAGGGGTTGTCGGGGTCCCGAGCCGGCGGCGCGATATCGTCAGCGCCTGTATCCGCAGAGCGTTGCTCCCTCACCGTCATTGCGAGCGCAGCGAAGCAGTCCAGGGACCCCACGCAACGGCCTCTGGATTGCTTCGTCGGCTTCGCCTCCTCGCAATGACGGTGAGGAGGATTCTGAAAAAATCCCTTTCGCGCGCGGACGCGCGCAGACCCCTCCCCCTGCCCCCCTCCCGCAAGGGGAGGGGGGACTCGGTAAGGAATCCTGGCGGAGGGCCGTCCCATGACCGCCTATGCCGAGCTGCACGTCACCACCAACTTCTCCTTCCTGCGCGGCGGGTCGCATCCGGCGGAGCTGGTGGAGACGGCGATCCTGCTGGGCCTGTCCGCCATCGCGGTGACCGACCGCAACAGCCTGGCCGGGATCGTGCGCGGCCATATCGCCGCCAATCGCGACCAGAACCGGCAGAAGGCCTGCCGCATCCCCTACATCGTTGGCTGCCGGCTGGACTTCGTCGATGCGCCGAGCCTGCTGTGCTATCCGACCGATATCGACGCCTATGGCCGGCTGTGCCGGCTGCTGACCCAGGGGAATCTCCGGGCGAAGAAGGGCGAATGCCTGCTGTACCACGCCGACCTGCTGCCGTTCAGCGACGGCCAAGTCCTGGCGGTGCTGCCGCCCGACCGGATCGACGGCGGCTTCGTCGCGCATCTCGACCGGCTGCGCTCGGACATGGGAAAGCGGGTCTTCCTGGCGGCCAGCCACCGCTATCGCGGCGACGATGCGCGGCGGCTGGAGGAGCTGCGGGAGGTGGCTTTCCGCACCCGAGCACCGATGGTCGCCACCAACGACGTGCTGTATCACGTGCCGCAGCGGCGGCGGCTGCAGGACGCGCTGACCTGCATCCGCGAGCACTGCACCATCGACAATGCCGGCTGGCGGCTGGAGGCCAATGCCGAGCGGCACCTGAAGACGCCCGACGAGATGGCGCGGCTGTTCCGCGATCATCCTTATGCGCTGGAGCGGACGATCGAGATCGCCGAGCGCTGCCGCTTCGACCTGGATGAGCTGTCCAAGAAATATCTGTATCCCGAGGAGATCACGCCGAACGGCGAACCCCCGCAGGATCGTCTGGAACGGCTGACCTGGGAGGGTGCGGCCAGGCTGTACCCGCAAGGCGTGCCGGCCGAGTTGCACAGCCAGATCGAAAAGGAACTGGGTCTGATCGGCCGGCGCGAATACGCGCCTTTCTTCCTGACCGTGGCTGACATCGTCGCCTTCGCGAACAGCCGAGGCATTCTGAACCAGGGCCGCGGCTCCGCCGCCAACAGCATCGTCTGCTACTGCCTGGGAATCACGGCGGTGAACCCGACCGAGGTCAACCTGCTGTTCGAGCGCTTCATCAGCGAGGAGCGGCATGAGCCGCCCGATATCGACGTCGATTTCGAGCACGAGCGGCGCGAGGAGGTGATCCAGCACATCTATGAGACGTTCGGCCGCGATCGCGCCGCCCTCACGGCCACCGTGATCTGCTACCGCACCCGTGGCGCGCTGCGCGACGTCGGCAAGGCGATGGGCCTGTCGGAGGACATGGTCAGTGCCCTGACCGGCTCGATCTGGGGATGGAGCATGGACGGGCTGGACGAGAGCCAGGTGCGCGAGGCCGGGCTGGATCCGACTGATCCCCGACTGCGCCTGACCCTGGATCTCGCCTTCGAGCTGATGGGCTTTCCCCGGCATCTCAGCCAGCACACCGGCGGCTTCGTCTTCGCCCGCAAGCGGCTGGACGAGCTGGTGCCGATCGAGAATGCAGCGATGGAGGATCGCACCGTCATCTGCTGGGACAAGGACGATATCGAAGCGCTGGGCATGCTGAAGGTCGACGTGCTGGCGCTCGGCATGCTCTCCGCGCTCAAACGCTGCTTCGATCTGATGCACGCGCATTATCCGGAGGACTTCCGCGAACGGCCGAAGCTGGGCCGCCGGCCGACCGACAAAGCCGTGTACGACATGCTGAGCCGGGCCGATTCGATCGGCGTGTTCCAGGTCGAATCCCGGGCCCAGCAATCGATGCTGCCGCGGCTGAAGCCACAGACCTATTACGACCTGGTGATCGAAGTCGCGATCGTCCGCCCCGGCCCGATCCAGGGCGACATGGTGCATCCCTATCTGCGCCGCCGCGATGGCATCGAGCCGATCACCTACCCGAAGGACGAGCTCCGGGAGGTGCTGGAGAAGACCAAAGGCGTGCCGCTGTTCCAGGAGCAGGGCATGAAGCTGGCCATCGTCGCCGCCAAGTTCAGCCCGGCCGAGGCCGACAGCCTGCGGCGGGCCATGGCCACCTTCAAGAACGAAGGCACCATCGGCCGATATGAGAAGCGCTTCGTCGAGGGCATGGTCGCCAACGGCTATGAGCGCGACTTCGCCGAGCGCTGTTTCAGCCAGATCAAGGGCTTCGGCAGCTACGGCTTCCCCGAGGCGCATGCCGCCTCCTTCGCGCTTCTGGTCTATGAGAGCGCCTGGGTGAAGCACTATTACCCCGAGGTGTTCTGCTGCGCCCTGATCAATTCGCAGCCCATGGGCTTCTACGCCCCGGCCCAGCTGGTGCGCGACGCACGCGAGCACGGCGTCGAGATCCGGCCGGTCGACGTCAACCGCAGCGACTGGGACTGCACCCTGGAACCCACCGGCGGCGAGGACCATGCCGTGCGCCTGGGCCTGCGCCTGGTGAAGGGGCTGAACGAGGAGGAGGGCCAGAGGGTCGTGGAACGGCGCGGCGCCGGCTACGCCTCGCCGGCCGACCTCGCCCGCCGCGCCGGCGTCTCCGCCCGCGCCCTGAACCGGCTGGCCGAGGCCGCCGCCTTCGGGTCGATGGGCCTCGACCGGCAGCAGGGGCTATGGGCGGTCTCCGGGGTGGAAGGCGAGGCTCTGCCGCTGTTCGCCGCCCGGCCCGCCCAGCTGGCGCTGTTCGAGGAGCAGGAAGCAGAGCTGCCGCCTTTGCCGCCGGGCCTCGAGGTGCTGGAGGATTATGCCACCATCGGCCTGTCGCTGACGCGGCATCCGCTGGCGCTGCTGCGCCCGGTGCTCAATCGGCTCGGCATCGTCCCGGCGCGCAGCCTGCGCGACGACGAGACCCGCGACGGCGCGCGCATCCGCGTCGCCGGCATCGTGCTGTTCCGGCAGCGGCCGCAGACCTCCAACGGCACCATCTTCGTCACCGTCGAGGACGAGAGCGGCGCCGCCAACATCGTGGTCTGGTCGCATGTGTCGGAGCAGCACCGCCGCGCCGTCTATGCCGGCCGCCTGCTGGCCTGCGAAGGCCGGGTGCAGAAGGTGGGCGAGGGCGAGCACATGGTGATCCATGTGGTGGCCGAGCGCTTCGTCGATTGGAGCGACCAGCTGCCGGTCCTGGCCCGCGGCACCGACCAGGTCGTGCTGGACCCCGCGCCCCAGGGCCGCCCCCGCGCCGCCGCCGGACGCGGCCACCGGGTGACGCTGAAGAGCCGGGATTTCAAGTGACGGACAAGCAATGGCCCTGGCAACATCAATCACCAGCCCGCCCAGGCTTTCACTCTCCCCCTCCCCTTGCGGGAGGGGGGCAGGGGGGTCTGCGCGCGTCCGCGCGCAAATGGTCAGTCAGAAAACGGCGTCGGGTGTGGCCAGCCTGGATCGGGCCGAGAGCCCCCTCCCCTACCCTCCCGCAAGGGGAGGGGGAGGATGGAAGGGCCGCCCGAACGCCCCTACTTCCTGGGCCGCAGGGTCGGGAACAGGATGACGTCGCGGATCGAGGCGGAGTTGGTGACCAGCATCACCAGCCGGTCGATGCCGATGCCCATGCCGCCGGTCGGCGGCAGGCCGTATTCCAGGGCGGTGACGTAGTCGCGGTCCATCATCTGGGCCTCGTCGTCGCCGGCGTCGCGCGCCGCCACCTGGGCGGCGAAGCGCTCATACTGGTCCTGCGGGTCGCTCAGCTCGGAGAAGGCGTTGGCGATCTCCCAGCCATTGGCATAGGTCTCGAACCGCTCGGTCAGGCGCGGGTCGGTGCGGTGCGCCTTGGCCAGCGGCGAGATCTCCTTCGGCATGTCGGTGACATGGGTCGGCTGGATCAGCGTGTGCTCGACCGTCTCGCCGAACACCAGCTCCACCACCTGGCCCCAATTCTCCTTGCCGGAGACCTTGAGCTGAAGGCCCCGAGCGGCTTCCCGCGCGGCCTCGGCGCCCTCGATCTGCAGGAAGTCGACGCCGGTCGCTTCCTTCACCAGCTCGGTCATCGGGGCGCGGCGGTACTGGCCGCCGAACTCGATCTGGTGCTCGCCGAAGGTCACGGTGGTGCCGCCGGTCGCCGCCTTCGCCGCCGCGGCGAAGATGTCCTCGGCCAGCGCCATCATGTCGGTGTAGTCGGCATAGGCCTGGTACAGCTCGAGCATCGTGAACTCCGGATTGTGCCGGGTCGAGATGCCCTCGTTGCGGAAGTTGCGGTTGATCTCGAACACCCGCTCCGACACGCCGCCGACGATCAGCCGCTTCAGGTACAGCTCCGGCGCGATGCGCAGGTACAGGTCCATATCGAGCGTGTTGTGATGCGTCACGAACGGCCGGGCCGAGGCGCCGCCCAGGATCGGGTGCAGCATCGGCGTCTCGACCTCGAGGAAGCCGCGATCCTGCATCAGCCGGCGGATGTCGGCGACGATCCGGCTGCGGGCGCGGAAGGTCTCGCGGCTCTCCTCGCTCATGATCAGGTCGAGATAGCGCTGGCGATAACGCGCCTCGACATCGGTCAGGCCGTGATACTTCTCCGGCAGCGGCAGCAGCGTCTTGGCCAGCAGGTCGACATGCTGGGCGTTGATGGTCAGCTCGCCGCGCTTGGTGCGGCGGATGAAGCCCTCGACGCCGATCAGGTCGCCGATGTCGAGCAGCCCGACCAGCTCCTGCGTCGCCGGGTCGGCATAGTCCTTGTGGCAGAACACCTGGATCTTGCCGCTGACGTCGTGCAGGTCGATGAACATGCCGCTGTTGCGGTACGCCCGGATGCGGCCGGCGATGCGGACCACGTCCTCCGGCTTTTCCGCCTCGGCCGGCAGCTCGGCATAGCGCGCCTGCAGCCCGACGGCGTCCGCCGTCTTCTCGTAATGATAGGGGTAGGGGTCGATCCCCTTCGCCCGCAGCGCCCGCAGTTTCTCCAGCCGCGGCGTCTTCAGCGGGTTGTCGGCATCGTCGTGCGGGGCGCGGACGCTCTCGACGCTGTCGGACATGATCGGGACTCCAGGGCAGGAAACGGCATGACGGATGAACGGGGATCGCGTCCTCTACCCGCCGCATCCCGGGGGTGCAAGCCGGTTCCGCGCATGGCCCCCTTCTCTTCTCGCGGCGGCAAGCGTTTTCGATATCCGAATGTTCCACACCTGTTTATGAGAAATTGAGTCATACTTCCGTATTGAAGCCGGCACCGTACCGACCGGCGGCTGCGAGCAGTGAGGGCGTTCGAGATGAGAGACAGCGTTTCCCGCATGGTCGTTGCGGCCACCCTGGCCGCAGCCGGCCTGGCCGCTTGCTCCGACACAACGCCCTGGGCCTATCCGACCGAGCCCGAGACCGCGCAGCATGCCGCGTCGGTCCGGGTCGAGCCCCTGCCACGGCCGGCGGCCGCGCCGCCGGCCTACACCGCGCCGCGGGTGATCGCGACCGCGCCCGCCCCCGTGTCCCCGCCGCCCACAGTGACCTATGCGCCGCCGCGGACCGTCCCGGCCTCCCCGCCCACCCCCGTCGTGACGGCGCCGCCGCGCGTGGCCGGAGCCGCCCCGCCGGTGACGGTCGCCGCGGCCCTCCGCGCGCCGCCCACCCCGCACCGCCGGCGCAGGTGACGCCGGCACCGGCGCCCGTCACCGTGATCGCGGCGCCACCGGCGACCACCGTCTATGTCCCGGCCCGGCCGATGCTGACCGAGAAAAGCGGCCTGATCGACTTCGTGCTGTCCGACGCCTCCGGCCGGCCCGACGGCGTGATCCTGAAGGACAAGACCGTGATCCGCTTCTCCCCGGCCTTCGCCCTGGCGATGGACCCCGACCGCAGCCGCCTGGCTCCCGGCCGGCCGATCGTGGTGCGCGGCACCGTCTCGGGCGGCCGCCGGACCCCGGTGCTGAACGCGGTCGAGATGGGCAGCGACATCTACTCGATGGTGACGCTCGGCTATTAGCCTTGGAGCGGGCGTCGCACCTGGTGCAGGAATAGGCCTCCCGAGGCTTTCCCAAGAGCACCGTGACCCCGGCCCTGCCCCCTCTCCCGATCGATGCGGCGCTGCCGCCGCTGCGCGCCGCTTTGGCCGAGCGCGGCCGCGCCGTGCTGCAGGCGCCGCCCGGCGCCGGCAAGACCACGCGGGTGCCGCTGGCGCTGCTGGGCGAGCCCTGGCTGGGCGGCGGCAGGATCATCATGCTGGAGCCGCGGCGGATCGCGGCCCGCGCCGCCGCCGGCCACATGGCCTCGCTGCTGGGCGGGACGGTCGGCGGCACGGTCGGCTACCGCATCCGCATGGACCGCAGGATCGGGCCGGACACCCGGATCGAGGTGGTGACCGAGGGCATCCTGACCCGGATGCTGCAGGACGACCCGGCGCTGGAGGGCGTCGGCGCCGTGATCTTCGACGAGTTCCACGAGCGCAGCCTGAACGCCGATCTCGGCCTGGCCCTGGCGCTGGAGACGGCCGAGCTGCGCGGCGACCTGCGCCTGCTGGTGATGTCGGCGACGCTGGATGGCGGGCCGGTGGCGCGCCTGCTGGGCGACGCGCCGGTCGTCACCTCCGAGGGTCGGGCCTACCCCGTGGAGACCCGCCATGTGCCGCCGCGGCCCGGCGAGGCGATCGAGGATGCCGTCGCCCGGGCGGTGCGCGACGCGCTGGCGGAGGAGACGGGCAGCCTGCTGGTGTTCCTGCCCGGCGCGCGCGAGATCCGGCGGGTGCAGGCCAGGCTGGCCGGCCTCGGCGACGGCGTCATCGTAGCGCCGCTCTATGGCGACCTGCCGGCCGCGGCGCAGGACCAGGCGATCCGCCCGGCGCCGGCCGGGACGCGCAAGGTGGTGTTGGCGACCAACATCGCCGAGACCAGCCTGACCATAGAGGGCGTGCGGGTGGTGATCGACAGCGGCCTGGCCCGGGCGCCGCGCTTCGACCCGCGCACCGGCATGAGCCGGCTGGAGACGGTGACCATCGCCCGCGCCGCCGCCGACCAGCGCCGCGGCCGCGCCGGCCGCACCGGGCCCGGCGTGTGCTGGCGGCTGTGGGCCAAGGCCGGCGAAGGCGCCATGGCGCCCTTCGACCCGCCCGAGATCCTGGTCGCCGACCTGGCGCCGCTGGCGCTGGAGCTGGCCCTCTGGGGCGGCGGCGGCCTGGCCTGGCTGGACCCGCCGCCGGCCGCGGCGCTGGCCCAGGCGCGCGAGCTTCTGGCCGAGCTGGGGGCCATCCATGCGGACGGACGGCCGACGGCGCACGGCAAGGCGATGGCCCGGCTGCCGCTGCATCCCCGCCTCGCCCACATGGTGCTGCGCGCCAAGGCCGAGGGCGTCGGCGGCACGGCGGCGGAGCTGGCGGCCATCCTGGAGGGCCGCCGGCCGTCATCCGAGACCGATCTGCGCGCCTCGCTCGAAGCCCTGCGTCGCGATCGCGGCGACCCGGCGGTCGCCCGGCTGCGCGAGGCGGCGCGCGACATCGCCCGGCGCTTCGGCCTCGGCTCCGGCGGCGGGCCGGAGGATGCCGGCGCCCTCTTGGCCCTGGCCTATCCCGACCGCGTGGCCAGGCGCCGCCCGGGCGGGCGCGGCAGCTTCCTCCTGGCCAATGGCCGTGGCGCCGCGCTGCGGGAGGGCGATCCGCTTGCCGGCGCCGAATACCTCGCGGTCGCCGAGACCGACGACGCCGGGCGCGAGGCCCGCATCCTGACGGCGGCGCCGCTGGACGAGGCGACGCTGGAAGCGGTGCTGGGCGACCGCATCGCCTGGGTCGAGACGGTCTCCTGGGATGCGG
The DNA here is from genome assembly GCF_916619195.1 of Inquilinus sp. Marseille-Q2685. Classification (NCBI taxonomy): domain Bacteria; kingdom Pseudomonadati; phylum Pseudomonadota; class Alphaproteobacteria; order Rhodospirillales; family Rhodospirillaceae; genus Inquilinus; species Inquilinus sp. Marseille-Q2685. The sequence goes on along the minus strand of NZ_CAKAKL010000009.1, from coordinate 216,270 downwards.
CCGAGCAGGCCGTGGCCGCCCGCCGCCAGCGCCGGCTGGGCGCGCTGGTGCTGGCCGACGCGGCGCTGCCGAACCCCGATCCGGCGTCCGTCGCCGCGGCGCTGCTGGAGGGGGTGCGGCGGCTCGGCCTCGCCGCCCTGCCCTGGCGCGACGGTGCGGTGGCGCTGCGCCAACGGGTCGACTTCGCCCGGGCGCTGGAGGGCGAGGCCTGGCCCGACTGGTCGGACGCCGCCCTGGTCGAAACGCTGGAGGAGTGGCTGGGGCCGTATCTCGGCGGGATGCGGCGGCGCGGCGACCTCGACCGGCTGGACCTGGCGCAGATCCTCGCGGCATCGCTGGGCTGGGAGCGGCAGCGCGCGCTGGACACGCTGGCGCCCGCCGCGATCCCGATCCCCAGCGGCCGGCGCGCCGCGCTGGACTATGCCGACCCGGCCCAGCCGGTGCTGGCGGTGAAGCTGCAGGAGATGTTCGGCCAAGCCGAGACGCCGCGCGTCGGGGGCGGCCGGGTGCCGGTCGCGATCCACCTGCTGTCCCCGGCCGGGCGGCCGCTGCAGGTGACCCGCGACCTCGCCGGCTTCTGGGCCGGCAGCTATGCCGAGGTGCGGCGCGACATGCGCGGCCGCTATCCCCGCCACCCCTGGCCCGACGACCCGCTGGCCGCCCCGGCCACCGCCCGGGCCAAGCCGCGGGGGACCTGAGGCCCATGGCCGCCGCGGACCCGTCGCTCGATGCCGCCGTCGCCGCCAGCCCGGCCGACGGCATCTCGGGTCGCCACCGGCTAACCATCGCCCGGATCCTGCGCGTCAACCATGCCGGGGAATACGGCGCGATCCGCATCTACGGCGCGCAGATCGCCGTCGCCCGCCGGCTGTGGCCGGATCTGGTGCCGCGCCTCGAGGAGATGCGGAGCGACGAGATCCGGCATTGCCGCCTGTTCCGCGGCGCCATGCCGACCCGCAACTCCCGCCCCTGCCGGGTGATGCAGCTGTGGAGCCTGGGCGGCTTCGTCCTGGGCTTCGCCACCGCCCTGGCCGGGCGCCGGACGATCTGGATCTGCACCGCCGCGGTCGAGGCCGCGGTGCACCGCCATCTCGGCGACCAGCTGCGGTTCCTGGCGGGCAAGGACGACGGCGTCGGCGCCATCATCCGCGACATCAACTTCGAGGAGATCGCCCATCTGCGCACGGCCGAGGCCCAGCTGGGGCCCGGCCATGCCCGGGGGCGGCTCTACGCCGTGATCGCCGCGATCACCGACCTGCTGATCTGGCTGTCGACCTGGGGCGATTCCGCCCGCATGGCCCGGGCTATATCCGCCCCATCAGCACCAGGACCAGCAGGACGATGACGATCACCCCGAGCAGGCCGCTCGGACCGTAGCCCCAGCCGCTGCTGTACGGCCAGGACGGGAAGGCGCCGATCAGGAGGATGATCAGGATGATCAGCAGAATGGTTCCGATGCCCATGACGGCACCTCGCGTTGTTCGCGCTGATTCCCTCAATAGGAGCCGGGAAATGTAAGTTCCTGCCGACCGGGCCGCCTAATCGCCCTTGGCGCGCATCGCCAGCGCGCCGATCGCCGCCGCCAGGACCAGGCCGGCGACGAAGCCGATGCCCATGCCCCAGAGGCCGATGCCGCCGCTGCCGAGCAGGTGGCCGGCCACGGCGCCGGCCAGCGCCAGGATGAAGGACAGGAAGCAGCCGATCAGAACCATCGCGTCACCTTCGTCTTTCGCCCCCCGATCCGGTTAGAGCGGAGTTGCGACCATTCGTCGAGCCCTCGTCCCCTTGCGCCGCCCGCGGGGCTCGGCCACAAGGGCTGAACCTCCCGACACGGCGGCGATCATGGCCACGCCCCAGGCCGAAGACGCGATATCCTCCCCGTCCCCGCGCGGCCTGCGCCGGCAGCTGCTGCGCCTGCATCTGTGGACCCGGCTGCGCAGCGCCGTGCGCGCCAACGACATCGCCCTGCCGCTGCTGGCGGTGGCGATCGGCGTCATCGTCGGTCTCGCCGTCGTCGCCCTGCGCTGGGCGCTGCAGATCGTGCACGAGCTGCTGTTCGGCCTGCCGAGCGGCCAGCGCCTGAGCGCCAGCATCGACACCAGCCCGATGCTGACCGTGCTGGTGCCGGTGCTGGGCGGCCTGGCCTTCGGCGGCGCGATGTGGGCGATCAGCCGCTGGCGCCCCCGCCCGCCGGTCGACCCGATCGAGGCCAACGCCCTCTATGGCGGCCGGATGTCGCTGCGCGACGGCTTCGTCGTCGCCGGCGCCACGCTGATGTCCAGCGGCGTCGGCGCCTCGGTCGGCATGGAGGCCGGCTACACCCAGCTCGGCGGCGGCTTCGCCTCGCGCATCGGCCAGATCTTCCGGCTGCGCCGGGCCGATCTGCGCACCATCGTCGGCTGCGGCACCGCCGCCGCCATCGCCGCCGCCTTCGACGCGCCGCTGGCCGGGACCTTCTACGCCTTCGAGCTGATCATGGGCGCGTACACCGCGGCGACGCTGGCGCCGGTGGTGGCGGCGGCGCTGGCGGCCACGGCGGTGGAGCGGGTGCTGCTGGACGAGGGCCCCTTCCTGACGGTGACCTGGACCACCGGCCTGCACGCCAGCGACTACGCGATCTTCGTCCTGATCGGCTTGGCCTGCGCCGGCCTGGGCATCCTGATGATGCAGGGCGTCACCTGGACCGAGCGGGCGATGCGCCGGCTGGCCCTGCCGCAGGTGCTGCGCCCCGCCGTCGGCGGGCTGATCGTCGGGGTGATGGCGCTGCGCTTCCCGGAGGTGCTGAGCTCCGGCCACGGCGCGCTCTACGCCGACCTGACCCTGGCGCCGCCCCTGACCGCCCTGGCCCTGCTGCTGGTCGCCAAGACCGCGGCGGCGGCGATCTCGCTCGGCGCCGGCTTCCGCGGCGGCCTGTTCTTCACCTCTCTCCTGACCGGCGCGCTGTTCGGCGGCATCCTGGCCCAGCTGACGGCGCTGGCCCTGCCCGGCCATCCGGTCGAGCACCTGGCCTATTCCCTGGTCGGCATGGCCTCGATGGCCGCCGCGGTGATCGGCGGGCCGCTGACCATGACCTTCCTGGCGCTGGAGCTGAGCGGCGACTTCTCCGTCACCATCGGCGTGATGGTGGGCGTGGTGGTCGCGGCCGCGGTGGTACGGCACCTGTTCGGCTATTCCTTCGCCACCTGGCGCTTCCACCTGCGCGGCGAGGCGATCCGCGGCGCCCAGGATGTCGGCTGGATCCGCGACCTGACGGTCGCCCGGCTGATGCGCCGCGACGCCCGCAGTGTGCCGGAGACGACGACGGTGGCGGATTTCCGCCGGCAGTTCCCGGTCGGGTCCACCCAGCGCGTCTTCGTCACCGATGCCGCCGGCCGCGCCGCCGGGGTGGTGCAGGTGTCCGACGCGCACAATGCCGACCACGACGCCGAGGCCGAGACCACCGAGATCGGCGCGCTGCGCCACGCCGCCGCCTATATCCTGCTGCCCGGCCAGACCATCCGCACGGCGCTGGAGCTGTTCCAGGCGGCGGAGACCGAGACCCTGCCGGTGGTCAGCGACGCGCAGGAGCGGCGGATCATCGGCTATGTCAGCGAAGCCTACGCGCTGCGCCGCTACAGCGAGGAGCTGGAGCGCCGCCGGGCCGAGGATGCCGGCGAGCGCTGGTTCCGCTCGACCGAGTGAGAGACCGTTTGTAAACGCTACTGGTGCGGCCGGCTGACGGCGGTTTCTGCGCTTCCGGTGCTCACGCACCAAACGTGCGCTGCGCTCCGGTTCTCGAAACCACCGCCAGCCGACTCACACCAGCGCATTTCCAGACGGTCTCTGAGGCCTCACGGCAGCTCCTTCGCCGAATGCGGATCGATCGAATAGGGGAAGGGTCTCGGCCAGGAAGCGCGGCTGCGACCGGACCCGGTCGATCCAGGCCACTACGTTCGGGAAGTCGGCGAGCGGCAGATCCGCCTCCTCCGCCCGATGGACATAGGCGAAGACGGCGATGTCGGCGATGCTGTAGGCTGGCCCGGCCAGCCAGGGGCGCTGCGCCAGCTCGCGGTCCAGGATCGCCAGCGTCTTCAGCGAGCCCTCGCGCTTGGTCTCGACCAGCGCGGCCGGGCGGCGGGCCAGCTTGCCGGTCATGACCCAGTGCCGCAGCGTCGCGATGGTGGACTGGACATAATCGCCCTCGAAGGACAGCCACTGCAGCACCTTGGCCCGGGCGAAGCGGTCGTCCGGCAGGTAAGGCGTGCCCTCGGCCAGGAAGAACAGGATGGCATTGGACTCGGCGATCACCCGGCCATCGTCCAGCCGGATCGCCGGCACCGCGCCGGTCGGGTTGATCGCCAGGTATTCCGGCCGCTGGCCTTCGCCCTCGAAGATGCTGATGATCTCGGTGCGGTACGGACGCCGCAGCTGGGCCAGCAGCAGCCGGACCTTGTAGGCGTTCTGCGACGGCAGGTAGTCGTAGAGGGTGATCATGGGCATCCTCGGGCGGGTGAGGCCCAGAGGATCGCACCGCGCCGTAGCCCGGCCACTCCGCTTCTTGCGCCGAATTCGGCCGCAAGGGACGGATCGGCCGCCGCGGCAGGACGAGAGAGGATGGCGCCATCGCATGACGGGAACCGGAGCATGACGGCCGATCTGTTCGACAGCCTGCCCGGACCGGGGCCGGATCAGGAGACCCTGGCCGAGGGCGCGGTGCTGCTGCGCGGCTTTGCCCGCGACCGTGCCGAGGCGCTGATCGCCGCGGTGCGGGCGGTGGAGGCTCAGGCGCCGTTCCGTCACCTGGTCACGCCCGGCGGCTACCGCATGTCGGTGGCGATGACCAATTGCGGCCGGGTCGGCTGGGTCAGCGATCGCAGCGGCTATCGCTACGACCCCGACGACCCGATCGCCGGCCGGCCCTGGCCGGAGATGCCGGAGGTCTTCGCCGAACTGGCCGATGCCGCCTCGATCAAGGCCGGCTTCGGCCCCTTCGCACCCGACGCCTGCCTGATCAACCGCTACGAGCCCGGCTCGCGCCTGTCGCTGCACCAGGACCGGGACGAGCGCGACACCGGCGCCCCGATCGTCTCGGTCTCGCTGGGCCTGCCCGCGACCTTCCTGTTCGGCGGGCTGCAGCGCAGCGACCCGACCCGCCGGGTGCGGGTGGAGCATGGCGACGTCACGGTCTGGGGCGGCCCGGCGCGGCTGGCCTTCCACGGCGTCGCCCCGCTGCCGGACGGCAGCCATGCGATTCTGGGCCGGCAGAGAATAAACCTGACCTTTCGGAAGGCCCTCTGATGCCGCTATGAAAGCCGGGTCGGTTGGGACGGGAGCACGCCGCAGGATGCTTCAGGGCAAGGTCATTCTGGTCACCGGATCGTCGTCCGGCATCGGCCTGGCGATCGCCCGGGCGGCGCGGGACGAGGGCGCCGTTGTGGTGCTGCATGGGATCGAGGCGGAAGCGCTGGCCCAAGCCGCCGCGGATCTCGGCGTCGCCTCGGTGCTGGCCGACGTGACCGCGCCCGACGCGGCGGCGACCGTGATCGACGCCGTGCTGCGCAGCCATGGCCGGATCGACGGGCTGGTGAACAACGCCGCGTCCCTGGCCCGCACCACGCTGGAGCAGGCCGACGCGGCCGCCTTCGATCAGATCTTCGCCGTCAACGCCCGCGCGCCGCTGCTGCTGTGCCGCGAGGCGGTGCGCGCCTTCCGCGCCCAAGGCAACGGCGGCGCCATCGTCAATATCGGCTCGGTCAACGCGCTGTGCGGCCAGGACAACCTGCTGGTCTATTCCATGTCCAAGGCGGCGCTGATGACGATGACGCGCAACCTGGGCGACGCGCTGTCGGCCGAGCGCATCCGGGTCAACCAGCTGAATGTCGGCTGGACCCTGACCGAGACCGAGCGCGCCATCCAACGCCGCGAAGGGCAGCCCGACGACTGGGCCGAGCACATCCCGCCGGCCTTCGCCCCGACCGGCCGAATCCTGCGGCCCGAGGAGGTGGCGCAGCATGCGGTGTTCTGGCTGTCCGACCGGTCGGCGCCGGTCACGGGGCAGGTGTACGAGGTCGAGCAGTACCCGCTGGTCGGCCGCAACAAGATCAACACGCGATGAGGGGCTGGAGACGATGAAGGAGACCTGGCGCTGGTTCGGCCCGAACGACCCGGTGACGCTGGACCATGTCAAGCAGGCGGGGGCCAGCGGCATCGTCACCGCCCTGCACCACCGGCAGGACGGCAGCGTGTGGCCGGCCGAGGAGATCGCCGAGCGCAAGGCGGTGATCGAGGGCGCGGGCCTGGCCTGGTCGGTGGTCGAGAGCATCCCCCTGCCGGACGTGATCAAGACCGGCGGCGCCGGCGCGGCCGAGGCGATCGCCGCCTTCGCCCAGTCGCTGCGCAACGTCGCCGCGGCCGGGGTGACGACCGTCTGCTACAACTTCATGCCGGTGGTCGACTGGACCCGCACCAACCTGATGTGGCGGCTGCCGACGACCGGCTACGCCCTGCGCTTCGATGCTGTCGACATGGCCGCCTATGACGCCTTCATCCTGAAGCGCCGCGGCGCCGAGGCCGACCACCGGCCCGAGGTGCTGGCCCGCGCCCGCGACCGCGTCGCGGCGATGAGCGAGAGCGAGACGGCCGAGCTGGAGAAGACCATCATCGCCGGCCTGCCGGGCGTGGCCGGCGCGGTCAACGACCGGGCCGGGTTCGAGCGCCGCCTCGCCCTCTATGACGGCATCACCGCCGACGACTTCCGCGCCAACTACAAGGCCTTCCTGGCCGCGGTCGTGCCGGTGGCGGAGGAGGTGGGCGCCCGCCTGGCGGTGCATCCGGACGACCCGCCCTTCCCGCTGTTCGGCCTGCCGCGCATCGTCTCCACCCCCGCTGACGCCCGCGCCATCCTGGCGATGGTCGACCGCCCGGCGAACGGGCTGACGCTCTGCGTCGGCTCCTACGGCTCGCGGCCGGACAACGACCTGGCGGCGATGGCGCGGGAGTTCGCGCCGCGCATCCATTTCGCCCATCTGCGCAACGTCACGGTCGAGCCCGACGGATCGTTCTTCGAGGACGAGCACCTGGAGGGCGGTGCCGACATGGTGGCGATCATCGACGCGCTGATGGCGGAGGAGCGGGCGCGCAAGGCCGCCGGCCGGGCGGATTGGGAGATTCCGATGCGGCCGGACCACGGCCATCTGCTGGCCGACGACGTGCACAAGAAGACCAATCCCGGCTATTCGCTGATCGGCCGGCTGAAGGGGCTGGCCGAGCTGCGCGGGGTGGCGCGGGCGATCGGCCAGTTGCGCGGCGCGGCATGACCGACACTGTTGATGCCGTCGTGGTCGGCGCCGGGGTGGTCGGCCTGGCCGTCGCCCGGGCGCTGGCCCTGGCCGGGCAGGAGGTGATCATCCTGGAGGCGGCGGACGCCTTCGGCACCGAGACCTCGGCCCGCAACAGCGAGGTGATCCACGCCGGCATCTACTACCCGCAGGGCAGCCTGAAGGCCCGGCACTGCGTCGCCGGCCGGCGGGCGCTGTACCGCTATTGTGAGGAGCACGGTGTCACCGCGAGGCGCTGCGGCAAGCTGATCGTCGCCACCGACGAGCAGGAGGCCGCGACGCTGGTGCGGATCGAGGCGGCGGCCCGGGCCAACGGCCTGACCGGCGAGGACGACGCGCTGCGGCCGCTGACCGCGGAGGAGGCGCATGCGCTGGAGCCGGAGGTCGCCTGCACCGCGGCGCTGTTCTCGCCCTCCACCGGCATCATCGACAGCCACGGGCTGATGCTGGCGCTGCTGGGCGATGCCGAGGCTCGCGGCGCGATGATCGCCTATCACAGCCGGCTCGAGTCCGCGGCGGTCACCCCCGACGGGCTGCATCTGCAGGTCGCCACCGAGGAGGGCGGCATGGAGCTGCTGGCCCGCCGGGTGGTGAACTCGGCCGGCCTGTCCGCCCCGGCCGTGGCCCGCCGCATCGCCGGTGTGCCCGAGGCGTCTGTGCCGCAGCCCTACCTGGCCAAGGGCAACTATTTCGGCCTGTCCGGCCGGCCGCCCTTCCGCCACCTGATCTATCCGGTGCCGGTGCCCGGCGGCCTGGGCACCCACGCCACGATCGACCTGGGCGGGCGGGTGCGCTTCGGCCCGGAGGTCGAATGGGTCGAGGAGCTGGACTATCGGGTCGCCCCGGCGCGGGCGGAGAGCTTCTACGCCGCCATCCGCCGCTACTGGCCGGCGCTGCCGGACGGCGCCTTGCAGCCGGACTATTCCGGCATCCGCCCGAAGATCCCCCCGCCCGGCGCCACCGCCGCGGATTTCGTGATCCAGGGGCCGGAGGGGCATGGCGTGCCGGGCCTGGTCAACCTGTTCGGCATCGAGAGCCCCGGCCTGACCTCGAGCCTGTCGATCGCCGACGAGGTGGTGGAACGGTTGGGGCTGGCGCGTAACGGATAGGCCCACCCCCTCACCCGAAATCGCTGCGCGATTTCGACCTCTCCCCAAGGAGAGGTGAAGCGGGACGGATCTGCTCCCCTCTCCTCGGGGAGAGGGAGGGGCCCGCCGCGTTGGCGGCGGGAGGGTGAGGGGGAGAGCCTACGCCGCCGCCCGCGCTGCCTTCTGGAAGCGCGCCGGGGTGACGCCGTAGGCGCCCTTGAAGCGGCGGGTCAGATGGGCCTGGTCGGTGAAGCCGGTCGCGGCCGCCACCTGGGCCGGCGCCTCGCCCGCCGCCAGCAGGCGCTTGGCCCGCTCCAGCCTGATCCAGCGCAGATAGGTGGCCGGCGCCGCGCCGTAGCGGCGGGTGAAGGCGCGGGACATGTGGAAGCGGCTCAGCCCCGCCACGGCGGCGAGGTCGTCGGCGGTGACGTCCTCGCCGAGATGGGCGTGCAGATGGTCGCGCACCCGGGCCAGCGCCGCGTCGGCCGGCCGGGACAGGCCGGGCGCTGGCGCCCCGGCCTGGCGGCGGGCCAGTCCCACCACCATCGCCGCCAGCGCCTCCGACCGCGCCAGCGTCGCCCCGGGCTCGGCGAAGGCGTCGACGGCGCAGGCTATCAGCGCGGCGAGGACCGGATCCTCGGACAGGGTGTTGGGGAAGGCCAGGGCCCAGGGCGGGCGGATGCCGGCGTCGTCGAGCACCGCCGCCACCGTCTCCGGCGCGATGTAGAGCATCCGGTACAGGAAGCCCTCGGCATTGGTCGCATGCCCGTCGTGGATCTCGGTCGGGTTGAAGGTGATGACCGATCCCGGCCGGGTGCGGTGCGTGCCGCCGCGGCAGAAGAAGCTCTGCGACCCTTCCTCGGTCAGGCCGATGGCATAGGTCTCGTGCGCGTGCCGCTCGTAGCAATGGGCAGTGAAATGGGCGCGGAACCGCTCGACGCCGAAGCGCCGGTCCAGCCCCACCGTGACCCATTCGCCGTTGTCCATGGCCGCATGTTAGGCTGCGCGAAGGGCCTCCGCCACAGCACGATCGTACAAGCCGGGCGATACGATGGTTCATAGCCTGCCTGCAGACTCCAAGGAGGATGCATGCGGTTCGACCCCAAGATCGCCGTCGCCCTGCGCGAGGACCTGCCGGTGTGGCAGAAGCTGAACGTCGCCGCCTTCACCGTCAGCGGCCTGGCCGCCACCCGGCCGGAGCTGGTGGGTGCGCCCTATGAGGACGGGTCGGGCAACCTGTACCTGCCGATGTTCCGCCAGCCGGTGCTGGTCTTCGCCGGAACGGCCGAGGCGCTGAAGGCGGCGCATGCCAGGGCGCTGGCCCGCAACCTGCGGATCGCGATCTACACCGCCGAGCTGTTCGCCACCGGCTATGACGAGGCCAACCGCGCCGCGGTCAAGGCCGTGCCGGGCGAGGCGCTGGACCTGGTCGGCTTCGCCATGCATGAGGACCGCAAGGACGTCGACCGCGTGCTGAAGGGCCTGTCGCTGCACCCGTGACGGGCGTCAGTCCTCCCCCGCCGCATCGGGCGGCGTGCCGAGGCTGGAGACGCGGGCGTCGAGCTTGCGCAGCAGGCGCCGCAGCAGCTCGCGCTCGCCCGGCTCGAAGGCGGCCATCAGCTCGGCCTCGATCTCCTGCGCCAGCGGCACGATGGCGTCGTAGACCCGGCGGCCGGCGGCGGTGAAGTCGAGCTGGATCAGCCGCTGGTCGGCCGGATGGGTGCCGCGGCTGAGATAGCCGGCCGCGATCAGCCGGCTGACCGCCCGGCTGACCTTGGCCTTGTCCATCGCCGTGCGCTCGCAGATCTGGTTCGAGGACAGGGGCGCGTAGCGGCCGACCATCGCCATCACCCGCCATTCCGGGATGCTGAGCCCGAAGGCGTCGGCGTAGCGCCGGGCGAAGGTGCGGCTGACCCGGTTGCTGACCACCGACAGCTCATAGGGCAGGAACGCCTCGAGATCGAACTCCGCCGCCTTTCGCACCGCCTGGTCCCGCATCGCCGGCCTCCCCGCCCGCTTGACATTCGTTTCATATGAAACGAGATTGGTTTCCGTTTCAAGGCAGGCCGCCCCTCCTGGAGGGCGGAGCCCGACGGAATGTCCGACCATACGCGAGGGCGCGGCCGCGGCAAGCCCGGCGCCCCGCGGCTGGCGGATCAAGCGACCAAAGAATGAGGGGAGGATCCATGGCCCAGACGACCACGATCGCGGAGCGCGTGCGCCTGCTGTTCGCCAGCGCCGTCGGCACCATCATCGAGTGGTACGACTTCTTCATCTTCGCCTTCTGCGCCGTGCTGGTCTTCGACAAGGCGTTCTTCCCCAGCGAGGACCGGCTGGCAGGGACGATGGCGGTGCTGGGCACCTTCGCCATCGGTTTCCTGGCCCGGCCGCTGGGCGGCATCCTGTTCGGCGCGCTGGGCGACCGGATCGGCCGCAAGAACGCGCTGGTGGTCAGCCTGCTGATGATGGGCGCCGCCACCTTCGCCATGGGCCTGCTGCCGACCTATGCCTCGGCCGGGGTGCTGGCGCCGATCCTGCTGGTCACGCTGCGGGTGCTGCAGGGCATCGCCGTCGGCGGCGAGGCCACCGGCGCCCTGCTGATCGTCGCCGAATCCATGCCCGGCCGGCGGCGCGGCTTCTGGACCAGCTTCCCGATGATCGGCGGCCCGGCCGCCAATGTCCTGGCCGCCGCCACCATCGGCGCCCTGACCGCGCATTACGGCGAGGCCGGCTTCGCCGAATGGGCCTGGCGCCTGCCCTTCCTGTTCTCGATCGTGCTGGTGCTGCTGGGCCTCTGGGTGCGGCGGCGGGTCGAGGAATCGCCGGTCTTCGCCGAGCTGGCGGCGAAGCGCCGCGAGGTGCCGGCGGCGCCGCTGGCCGAGGCCCTGCGCAGCCATTGGCGGCCGATGGGCCAGGTGTTCCTGGTGAAGGCGGCGGAGAACACGCTGTTCTACCTGTTCACCACCTTCTTCCTGGTGCTGGTAGTCCAGTTCCTGGGCCTCGCCCGCGGCGTCGGGTCGGACGCGCTGTTCTGGGGCTCGATCCTGGAGGTCGCGGTGATCATGGCCGCGGCCTGGGTCTCCGACGTCGTCGGCCGCCGGCCGGTGATGCTGCTGGGCCTGGTCGGCGGCATCGGCGCCGCGGCGCTACTGTTCACCCTGCCGCCGGGAACGGCGCCGGAAACGGTGCTGCAGGTCACGCTGCTGACCCTGACCTGCCACGGCGTCATCGTCGGCAGCATGTCGGCGTACTTCACCGAGCTGTTCCCGACCCGCGTGCGCTACACCGCCATGTCGGTCAGCTACCAGGTCGCCTCGGTGGTCGGCGGGTCGGTGGCGCCCCTGATCGGCACGGCCCTCCTGGGCTGGACCGGCACGCCGCAATCCGTCGCGGCCTATGCCGCGCTGATGGCGGTGCCGGGCATCCTGTGCGTGCTGCTGTCGCGCGAGACCCGCGGGGCGGACCTGGCGGCGGTGGAGGCGCAGGCCGATAGGACAGTCGAAGCTCGCGAACTTTCCCATACGGCAGAGCAGCAGCGTTAGCCGGTCTCCGGCTGCACTAAGGTTCTGTCCATTCGACCATCGTGGAGTTGGCTCCCGGACTTGCCACGAACCGCCCGCGCCTGATCACGGAACGTTCTGGGCGAAGTTGCAGACGGTCTCCGATGACGCTCTGCAGCTCCTGAAAGCGCGGCCGGTCGATGGGCAGCGCCGGACCGCTTTCAGGGGACACGCGCCCTCGTTTGAGTTCTTCGAGCCAACGGGCGGAGATCGCGCTTCTTTCCAGGTCCAGCGCCAAAAGTTCCTGGTCGATCTCCATCAGCCAGAACAGGTTCGTCCAATCGTCCTCCGCCTCGCTGAATTGGCATTTGTAGATGTGCGGCCTGCCCTGAAAGTCGGCGACGCCTTCACGCGGGGCGTCCCAGAAATCCCAGACAGTATGGATGCGCTCGCCCATCACAGCGCCCGCGCCCGGTCGCGCAGCACGAATTTCTGGATCTTGCCGGTCGAGGTCTTGGGCAGGTCGCCGAACACCACCGTCTTCGGGCATTTGAAGCCCGCCAGGTGCCGGCGGCTGAAGGCGATGATCTCCTCCGCCGTCGCCTCGGCGCCCGGCCGCAGGGTGACGAAGGCGCAGGGGGTCTCGCCCCATTTCTCGTCGGGCCGCGCCACCACCGCCGCCTCCAGCACCGCCGGATGGCGGTACAGCACGCCTTCGACCTCGATGGTCGAGATGTTCTCGCCGCCGGAGATGATGATGTCCTTCGATCGGTCCTTCAGCTCGATATAGCCGTCCGGATGCATGACGCCGAGGTCGCCGGTGTGGAACCAGCCGCCGGCGAAGGCCTTCGCGGTGGCCGAGGGATTCTTCAGATACCCCTTCATGGTGATGTTGCCGCGCATGAACACCTCGCCCAGCGTCTCGCCGTCGGCCGGCACCGGGACGAGGGTCTCGGGGTCGGCCACCATCAGCCCCTCCTGCACCACATAGGGCAGGCCCTGGCGCGACTGCAGCCGCGCCTGCTCCGCGGCCGGCAGGGCGTTCCATTCCGGCTTCCAGTCGCAGACCACGGCCGGGCCGTAGACCTCGGTCAGGCCGTAGACATGGGTGACCTTGATGCCGAGCCGGGCCATGCCCTCCAGCACCGCCGCCGGCGGGGGCGAGGCCGCGGTCATCATCTGCACCGCCTGCGGGAAGTCGCGGCGTTCGTCCGCCGGGGCGTTCAGCAGCATGCCCATGACGATCGGCGCGCCGCAGAGATGGGTGACGCCGTGATCGGCGATGGCGGCGTAAATATCCCGCGCGGCCACCCGGCGCAGGCAGACATGGGTGCCGGCCATCGCCGTGATCGTCCAGGGAAAGCACCAGCCGTTGCAGTGGAACATCGGCAGGGTCCAGAGATAGACCGGGTGGTGCGGCATCCCCCAGGTGACGACGTTGCCGAGCGCGTTGAGATAGGCGCCGCGGTGATGGGTGACCACGCCCTTCGGGTCGCCCGTGGTGCCGGAGGTGTAGCCGAGCGCGATCGCATCCCACTCGTCGCCGGGCCTCACGCCCGGCCAGGCCGGGTCGCCTTCGGCCAGCAGGTCCTCGTAAGTGAGATCGCCGATCGGCTCCCCCGCCACCGCCGGGTCGACGATGTCGATCACCGGCGGCGGCGCCTCCAGCTGCGCCAGCGCGGCCTTCACCACCGCGGCGTATTCGCGGTCGGCCAGCAGCATCCGGGTCTCGGAATGGCGCAGCTGGAAGGCGATGGCCGCGGCGTCGAGCCGGATGTTGAGGGCGCACAGCACCGCGCCCGCCATCGGCACGCCGAAGGTCGCCTCGAAGGCTTCCGGCACGTTCGGCGCCATCACCGCCACCGTGTCGTTCCTGCCGATGCCACGGCGCGACAGGGCCGAGGCCAGGCGGCGGCACCGCTCCGCGGTCTCGCGCCAGCTGCGCTTCACGTCGCCGTAGACCACCGCCGTCCGGTCCGGATGGGCCAGGGCGGTGCGGCCGAGGAAGGAGACCGGCGTCAGCGGCACGTGATTGGCCGGATTGCGGTCGAGATCGGTGTCGTAAGCGTGCGGCATCGGCGGGCCTCCCGGGTGCGGAGACATTCTGGCACCGCCCAGCCTCGGGCGGAATGCCGGGATCGGGCTCCGCCGGCCGCGTCCGGCCGTGGCCGGAACGCGACACCGGCCCTCGCCCTGGCGGCCGCGCGGCGCTAGGCTCGGGACAACAAGAGTCCGGGAGGACGCCATGGGAGCCTATGCCGAGGCCTATCGCCGCGCGCTTGCCGACCCCGAGGGGTTCTGGGGCGAGGCCGCCGCCGCGATCGACTGGGACCGGCGCTGGGACCGTGTGCTGGACGACAGCAACGCCCCGTTCACTCGCTGGTTCGCCGGCGGCCGGCTCAACACCTGTTTCAACGCGCTGGACCGCCATGTCGCCGCCGGCCATGGCGACCGGCTGGCGCTGATCCACGACAGCCCGGTCACCGGCACGGTGCGGCGCTTCACCTATGCCGAGCTGACCGGCCGCGTCGCCCGCTTCGCCGGGGCGATGCGGGCCCTGGGCGTCGGTGCCGGAGACCGGGTGGTGATCTATATGCCGATGGTGCCGGAGGCCGCGATCGCCATGCTGGCCTGCGCCCGGCTGGGCGCGGTGCACTCCGTCGTGTTCGGCGGCTTCGCGGCGCCCGAGCTGGCGGCGCGGATCGACGATTGCGAGCCGAAGCTGGTGGTTTCCGCCTCCTGCGGCATCGAGGTGTCCCGGATCGTCGCCTACAAGCCGCTGCTCGACGCCGCCCTCGGCCTGGCCAGGCACAAGGTGCCGACGACCGTGGTGCTGCAGCGGCCGCAATGCGAGGCGGCGATGAGTCCGGGACGCGACCACGACTGGGCGGCGCTGGAGGCCGCGGCCGAACCCGCCGGCTGCGTGCCGGTGCTGGCGACCGATCCGCTCTACATCCTCTACACCTCCGGCACCACCGGCCAGCCCAAGGGCATCGTCCGCGACAATGGCGGGCATGCCGTGGCCCTGGCCTGGAGCATCCCGGCGATCTACGGGCTCAGGCCCGGCGAGGGGATGTGGACCGCCTCCGACGTCGGCTGGGTGGTGGGCCATTCCTACATCGTCTACGGGCCGCTTCTGGCCGGCTGCACCAGCGTGATGTACGAGGGCAAGCCGGTCGGCACGCCCGATGCAGGCGCCTATTGGCGGGTGGCCGAGCAGCACGGCGTGTCGGTGCTGTTCACCGCACCGACCGCCTTCCGCGCCATCAAGCGCGAGGACCCGGAAGGCCGCCTGCTGGCTGGCCGCGACCTGTCGAAGTTCCGCGCCCTGTTCCTGGCCGGGGAGCGCTGCGACCCCGACACGCTGGGCTGGGCCGAGCGGCTGCTGCAGGTGCCGGTGATCGACCATTGGTGGCAAACCGAGACCGGCTGGCCGATCTGCGCCGACCCGCTGGGGCTGGAGCCGATGCCGGTCAAGCCGGGGTCGCCGACCAAGCCGATGCCGGGCTGGGACGTGAGGGTGCTGGCCGCCGACGGGCGGGAGATGCCGCGCGGCGAGATCGGGGCGCTGGCCTGCAAGCTGCCGATGCCGCCCGGCGCCGCGCCGACGCTGTGGCGGGCCGATGCCCGCTTCCGCAGCGCCTATCTCGAGGACTATCCGGGCTTCTACAAGACCGGCGATGCCGGGCTGGTCGACGAGGACGGCTACGTCTTCGTCATGAGCCGGGTGGACGACGTCATCAACGTCGCCGGCCACCGGCTGTCGACCGGCCAGATCGAAGAGGTGCTGGCCGGCCATCCCGATGTCGCGGAATGCGCGGTGATCGGGGTCGCGGACGACCTCAAGGGCCAGGTGCCGCTGGGTTTCCTGGTGCTGAAGGCGGGCGTGACGCGACCGCACGAGGCGATCCTGGCCGAGGCGGTGCAGCGGGTGCGCGACGGCATCGGCCCGGTCGCGGCGTTCAAGACGGCGATGATCGTCGACCGCCTGCCGAAGACCCGGTCGGGCAAGATCCTGCGCGGCACGATGGCCCGAATCGCCGATTCGGTTCCCTTCGCCGTGCCGGCGACGATCGACGATCCGGCGATTCTCGATGAAATTCGCGCGACGCTGCGGCGATCGGGCTACAGTCGCGGGTAACGTTCCCGTTTCCACCCGGTCTAAGCCCCGAGGGACAACCCCACATAAATATTACATTTTTAAGATCATTTAGCGCTCTTGTGATTCAGCCGATGCCCGGCAAAAGCCGGCGAACAGCTGAAAACCCTTCAAAACAAAGGGTTTTTCTGACCCAAACGAGTGCTTGACGCAGCGGCAAAATGGCTCTTATCGTCGCGCAATGCTCGAGTTGAGCAGGCGAGGCTTCAAAAAATGAGGGCCGCAGGGAAGCGGCCCTCTTTTTTGTCTCTGCGATTCGGGAGATGGGGCGCTGCCGTCCGGCGGCGCCCCCGTTCCGGCCGTCAGGCGGCGATCTGCTTCGGCGCCTCGGCCTGGCCGACGCTGATCTTCACGGTGCGGGGCTTCTGCGCCTCCGGCACCTCGCGGACCAGGTCGATGTTGAGCAGGCCGTTCACCAGCGACGCGCCGCTGACCTTGATGTAGTCGGCGAGCTGGAAGCGCCGCTCGAAGGCCCGGCCGGCAATGCCGCGATGCAGGAAGACGCGGTTCTTCTCCTCCTCGTCGGAAGTCGCCTTGGCGCGGACGGTCAGGGTGTTCTCGGAGGTCACGACCTCGAGGTCGTCCTCGCCGAAGCCCGCCACCGCCATGGTGATGCGGTAGGCATCCTCGCCGGTCTTCTCGATGTTGTAGGGCGGATAGGACGGCGCCGCGGTGTCGAACTGCAGCGCGGAATCGAGCAGCCGCGACATGCGGTCGATGCCGATGGTCGAGCGGAACAGCGGGGAAAGGTCGAGAGTACGCATGGATATCCTCCAGTGAGCGATACCTGTGCGGCGCACCGATGGTCGCGCCGCGGGGTTTGCGACGTGGCGGCCCCTGCTGGGCACCGCCACGCCATCGATCTGGGGAGGGTGAATTCCGGGTTCAAGAGGGGCGTTGATCGTCCCCGTCCCCGGAAACGACCGGCTACTGCGCGGTCCAGCCGCCGTCGACCGAGATGCTGGTGCCGGTGATCTGGTCGGCGGCCGGGGAGCACAGGAAGGCGACGGTGCCGCCCAGCTGCTCCGGCGACACGAAGGTCATCGAGGGCTGCTTCTCGCCCAGGAGCTCCCTCGCGGCCTCTTCCTGGCTGATGCCCTTCTTCGCCGCGATGTCGGAGATCTGCTTCTCCACCAGCGGCGTCCGGACCCAGCCGGGGCAGACGGCGTTGCAGGTGACGCCGGTGCCCGCCGTCTCCAGCCCCACCACCTTGGTCAGCCCGACGAGGCCGTGCTTGGCCGCGACATAGGCCGCCTTGTGGGCCGAGGCGACCAGCCCGTGCGCCGAGGCGATGTTGACGATCCGGCCCCAGCCCTGCTTCTTCATCACCGGCACCGCCGCGGCGATGCCGTGGAACGCCGCCGACAGGTTGATCGCCAGGATCGCGTCCCACTTCTCGGCCGGGAACTCCTCCACCGGCGCGGTGAACTGGATGCCGGCGTTGTTCACCAGGATGTCGACCCGGCCGAGCCGCTCGACCGTCGCCGCCACCAGGCCGCGCACCGCATCGCCCTTCGACATGTCGGCGCCGTCATAGACCGCGCGCACCCCGTGCTCGCGCTCGATGCCGCTGCGGATCGCCTCGATCTCGCCGGCGTCGCCGAAGCCGTTCAGCACGATGTCCGCGCCCTGGCCGGTCAGCACCTTCGCGATGCCGAGCCCGATGCCGCTGGTCGATCCGGTGACGATCGCAACCTTGCCCTTCAACATGGGTCCGTTCCTTACGATGACGGGAAAGAGGGGTCTTCGAGGGCGTTCCTGGTCTCTAGCGCTTGAACAGCGCGTCCGCGGCCGATCTGTGGCTCTGCTTGCCGGCGATCACGCCGCGGGCGCGGACGATCTCCGCCTCCAGGCTCGCGATGTACTCCTCCAGCTCGGCGACCGAGAGGCCGTCGAGCGGCTTGGGCGGCGCCTTGCGCTGGCGCGGTTCGAGATCTTCCGGATCCATCGGCCATCTCCTTCGGCAGCGGATGGACAATCCTCGCGGGCGGCGCGAGGATCGGCAAGCCCGGACCGCAAGCGACCTTAGGCCGCTCCATCCGACCGCCGGATGAAGGCCGCATGACATTTCGGTCATCATCCGCCCCATTCCCGAACCGGAAGCGTGAGCCGATGACGAGCATCCTTCCCGAGACCATGACCGCGATCGTGATCGAGGCCCCCGGTGGGCCCGAGGTGCTCAAGCCGGCGACCCTGCCGGTGCCGTCGCCCGGGGCCTGCGAAATCCTGATCCGGGTGGCCGCGGCCGGGGTGAACCGGCCCGACGTGCTGCAGCGCCGCGGCATGTACAACCCGCCGCCGGGCGCCAGCCCGCTGCCGGGACTGGAGGTCGCCGGCACCGTCGCCGCCATCGGCCCCGATGTCGAGGGCTGGTCCGTCGGCGATCCGGCCTGCGCCCTGGTGGCCGGCGGCGGCTACGCCGAGTATTGCGTCGCCCCGGCGCCGCAATGCCTGCCGATCCCGAAAGGCCTGTCCCCGGCCGAGGCGGCGGGCCTGCCCGAGACCCTGTTCACCGTCTGGACCAATGTGGTCGAGCGCGGCCGGCTGCAGCCCGGCGAGCGCTTCCTGGTGCATGGCGGGTCGAGCGGCATCGGCACCACGGCGATCCAGCTTGCCAAGGCCCGGGGCGCCACCGTCTTCGCCACCGCCGGCAGCGCCGAGAAGTGCCGCGCCTGCCTCGACCTGGGCGCCGATGTCGCCATCGACTACCGCGAGCAGGACTTCGCCGCGGTGATCCGGGAGAAGACCGGCGGCCGCGGCGTGGACGTGATCCTCGACATGGTCGGCGGCGACTATGTCGCCCGCAACATCGACGCGCTGGCGGTGGACGGCCGGCAGGTCAGCATCGCCTTCCTCAAGGGCGCGAAGGTCGAGGTCGACCTGCAGAAGGTGATGGCCAAGCGGCTGACCCTGACCGGGTCGACCCTGCGGCCGCGCAGCGTCGCCGAGAAGGGCGCCATCGCCGCCGCGCTCGAGGCCGAGGTCTGGCCGCTGATCGAGGCCGGGCGGATCAAGCCGGTGATCCACGCCAGCTTCCCGCTGGCCCGGGCGGCGGAGGCGCATGCGCTGATGGAATCGAGCGCCCATGTCGGGAAAATCATACTCCTCGCTTGACTCGGGCGCGTGACATCCCTAGGTCGAGCACCGTGGGCGGCGCCGCGCCGACCCCGCTCCCCTCCCTTACGCGCGAGTGCGAGAGGACAGGTCGGCCGCCCCGGCCGGTCGCGGCGGGATCGCTTTGCGCAGAGGAGTACGTGAAGAATGAACAAACAGCCCCTGATGCCGAAGGCGACCGCCGTCTGGCTCGTCGAGAACACCTCGCTGAGCTTCGACCAGATCGCCGCCTTCTGCGGCCTGCATGAGCTGGAGATCCGGGCCATCGCCGACGGCGAGGTCGCGATCGGAATGGTCGGGCTGGACCCGATCGTCAACGGCCAGCTGACCCAGGCCGAGATCGAGCGCTGCCAGGCCGACCCGAATGCGCGCCTGCGCATGGCGGTGTCGGACATGCCACAGCCGGTCGCGCGCTCCAAGGGCCCGCGCTACACGCCGGTGACCAAGCGCGGCGACAAGCCGGACGCCATCGCCTATCTGCTGAAGGAGCATCCGGAGCTGTCGGACGCCCAGATCTGCAAGCTGATCGGCACCACCAAGCCGACCATCCAGGCGATCCGCGACAAGAGCCATTGGAATTCGCCGAACCTGAAGCCGCGCAGCCCGGTGATGCTGGGCCTTTGTTCCTATATGGAGCTGGATGCGGCCCTGACCAAGGCCCGCGCCAACCTGCCGCCGGGCGCCATCCCGGCCCCGACCGTCAGCTTCGACGAGGATGCCGAGGAAACCCAGGAGGACTGAGGCGCGACTCGGGGCCTGAAACGGCAAGGGCGGCGCCCCCCGGCACCGCCCTTATGATTCGGAGATCCGTGAATCTCTCCGTCAGGCGTGATCCAATCGCGCCATCTCGTCCTTGAGTCTCAGCTTTTCCTTTTTCAGCCGTACGATCTCGAGCTCGTCGGGGTGGGGGCGGTGGATCACCTCTTCCAATGTGCGATCCAGGGCGGCGTGCTTGGTCCGAAGCGCTTCAATACGCTCTGCAACGGCCATCTCTCGCTCCTCTGTTGAAAGCTGGACAGTGGTTCAGCCCCTCCTTTTTCCCATATGTTACGCGCCGATGGCGGTTGCAAGTCAACGAGGCTTCTATTCCTGTCGCGGACGCAGGACAATCGGTCGCCCCGCCCCGATCGGCCGCATTGCGGACGTGAATTTCCTTAACGCGACGGTTTCCGACTCCTTCTGCCGCTTCGCTCGGCTAGTCTTGTGCAGCGCACAACAGCGAGGATGCAGCGCAAATGGATCGCGAGACCGTGCGGCGGACCGCCTTCGCCATGCCGCTGACCAGCCCGGCCTTCCCGCCCGGGCCCTACCGCTTCGTCGACCGCCAGTACTTCATCATCCGCTACCGCACCGATCCGGAGGCGCTGCGCCGGGTGGTGCCGGAGCCGCTGGAGATCATCGAGCCGGTGGTGAATTACGAGTTCATCCGCATGCCGGATTCGACCGGCTTCGGCGACTACACCGAGAGCGGCCAAGTGATCCCGGTGCGCTGGCAGGGGCAGACCGGCGGCTACACCCACCAGATGTTCCTGAACGACCACCCGCCGATCGCCGGCGGGCGCGAGCTGTGGGGCTTCCCGAAGAAGCTGGCGCAGCCGACGCTCGCGGTCGAGACCGACACGCTGGTCGGCACGCTGAATTACGGCTCGATCCGCATCGCCATCGGCACCATGGGCTACAAGCACCGCACCCTGGACCTCGCCGCCGAGGCCAGGGGGCTGGGCGCGCCGAACTTCCTGCTCAAGATCATCCCGCATGTCGACGGCAGCCCGCGGATCTGCGAGCTGGTGCGCTACTATCTCGAGGACGTGACCGTGAAGGGCGCCTGGACCGGCCCGGCGGCGCTGGACCTGTACCCGCACGCCTTGGCCCCCGTCGCCGAGCTGCCGGTGCTGGAGGTGCTGTCGGCCAAGCATCTGGTCGCCGACCTGACGCTCGGCCTCGGCACCGTCGTTCACGACTACCTCGCCTGACCCGGCGGGAGGAGAACCCTGAATGCGTGGCGTGAAACGGAAGCAGGCGCGCAGCGCCCCGGGACAGATCGAGGTCCCGCCCTACGATGTCGTCGCCCTGGTGCTGCAGGGCGGCGGCGCGCTCGGCGCCTACCAGGCCGGGGTCTATGAGGGGCTGCACGAGGCCGGGATCCGCCCGACCTGGCTGGCCGGCATCTCGATCGGCGCGCTCAACACCGCGGTGATCGCGGGATCGCCCGAATCCCAGCGGGTCGACCGCCTGCGCGAGTTCTGGGAGACGATCTGCGCCGCCCCGGTGGAATGGCCGGCGAGCGAGGGCCTGGCGGAGGCGCTGCCCTTCGCCTTCGACACGCGCTCGGTGCACAATGCCGCCGCGGCGATGCGGGCGCTGTTCCAGGGCCAGCCCGGCTTCTTCAAGCCGCGCTTCCCGCCCCCCTTCCTGTCGCCCTTCGCCGGCGATGCCGCCACCAGCTTCTACGACACCAGCCCGCTGCGCGACACCCTGCGGGAACTGGTCGATTTCGACCGGCTGAACTCCGGCGAAATCCGGGTCAGCGTCGGCGCGGTCAATGTCCGCAGCGGCAACTTCGTCTATTTCGACACGACCGAGCGGAGGCTGGGGCCGGAGCATTTCATGGCCTCCGGCGCCCTGCCGCCCGGCTTCCCGGCGATCGAGATTGACGGCGAGTTCTACTGGGACGGCGGCGTGGTCTCGAACACGCCCCTGTCCTATGTGCTGTCGACCGAGCCGCGGCGCGACACCCTGGCCTTCCAGGTCGATCTGTGGTCGGCCAAGGGCCGGCTGCCGGACGACCTGATGGAGGTGAACAGCCGGCAGAAGGACATCCAGTATTCCAGCCGCACCCGCGCCATCACCGCCTACATGCTGCAGATGCAGCGGATGCGGCAGGCGCTGCAGCGGGTGATGGAGAGGCTGCCGGAAGAGGCCAAAAAGGACCCGGAGATGCAGGCGATCGCCGAACTGGCCTGCCACCGCGCCTACAACATCGTCCACCTGATCTATCAGTCGAAGGCCTATGAAGGCCATTCCAAGGACTACGAGTTCGGCCTGGACGCGATGCGCGAGCATTGGCAGAGCGGGCTCGACGACATCCGCCGCACTTTGGCCGATCCGCGCCGGCTGGACCGGCCGGCGCCCGAGGTCGGCGTCGTTACCCACGACGTGCACCGGCAGGATCGGTAGCGGCTGCGCACCCGATTGCGGACATCTCGGCATTCGCGATAATGCCGGGGCGGACGGCAGGGGGATGCGATGGACGGACGGGTCGCGGCGCTGTGGCGCTATCCGGTCAGCTCGCTCGGCGGCGAGCGCCTGGAGGCCTGCAGCGTCGATGCGACCGGCTTGGCCGGCGACCGGGCCTGGGGCCTGGCCGACCGGGGCAGCGGTGAGACCGCCTTTCCCGAGACCAAGCGCCGCTGGCGCCCGGCGCCGCAGATCCAGGCCCGCAGCGCCAAAGACGGGCTGCGGCTCGACTTCCCGGACGGCAGCAGCCTGCCGGCCGAGGCTGCCGGCGACGCCCTGGCCGCGCATTTCGGCTTCGCGGTGATGCTGCGCCCGCACGGCGCCGACGCGGCCGAGGGCGCGACGTCCGGGCCGCTCAAGCCGCGCTACGAGCGCCATCCGATCCATCTGGTCACCACCGCGTCGCTCGACGCGCTGCGGGAGATCCTGCCGGACAGCGCCATCGACGAGCGCCGGTTCCGGCCGAACCTGGTGCTCGACCTGCCGGGGGCGGAGGGTTTCGCCGAGACCGGCTGGATCGGCCGGGCGGTGTTGGTCGGCGACGTGCGCCTCCGCATCGTCGAGCCCTGCGTGCGCTGCGCCTTCACCACCATCGCCCAGGGCGACCTGCCGCTCGACCCCGCGGTGCTGATGGCGGTGACCAAGCGCAACGCCACCCATTTCGGCGTGCTGTGCACGGTCGAGACCCCGGGCGAGATCCGGGTCGGCGACGCGGCGCGGGTGCTGGATTAGGCTCAATCCAGTGGCCCTTGAAATCGACTCTCCGGCCTTTCTTCGTCATGGCGAGCCCCGCAGGGGCCTGGCCATCAGTGGTCCGCTCAGCTTGAGAGCGAGGTTTCTGCGGCCCAGAAGGCGGTGGGACGCCATTCGGGCATCCTGGACACGATCGCGGCGGCCCGGCAGCGGATCGCCAATAATGACGGGATCGAGCCGCTGCAATAGGCCGTGGGGCGCCTGAAGACTTACGCCTGAGAATAAGGGATCCAGCAAATATAATTTCTTTATTGTCATTGCCGGGCTTGACCCGGCAATCCAGAAGATGTCGACGTTCTCTGGATGCCCGGGTCAAGCCCGGGCATGACAGTTTCTGATTCAGTTATTGTTGGAAGGCCCCATCGGGGATCGATCGGCCTCGCCTCAATCCCCCAGGCAGATCCCCAGCGCCCGGGCCGTCCGGACCAACGGGTCGTCCCGCTTGACGTCCTGGTACTCCGCGATCGCCTCCTGCAGCGGCACGTCGATCACCCGCCGGTCGGACCAGGCGACCATGCGGTCGAACTTGCCCTCGGCGATCAGGTCGACGGCATGGGCGCCGAAGGCCGAGGCGATCAGCCGGTCGCGCCAGCTGGGCATCGAGCCGCGCTGGACATGGCCCAGCACCGTCACCCGCGTCTCCGCCCCCGTGGTGTCGGCGATCTTGAAGGCGACGTAGTCGCCGATGCCGCCGAAGCGCTTCTCGCCGCCGTGATACTCCTTGTGCACCTTGGTGCCGTCGGCCGTCTTCACCGCCTCGGACACCACCACCAGCGCGAAGTTGCGGCCGGTCTTGCGCACCTCGCGGATCTTCTGCGCCACGGAATCGATCGAGAACGGGATCTCCGGGATCAGGATGACGTCGGCGCCGCCGGCGATGCCCGCCGCCAGCGCGATGTGGCCGGCGTCGCGGCCCATCACCTCCAGCACCATCACCCGGGCGTGGCTGGCGGCGGTCGGCTGCAGCCGGTCCAGCGCCTCGGTCGCCACCGCCACCGCGGTGTCGAAGCCGACCGAGACCTCGGTCAGCCCGACATCATTGTCGATCGTCTTCGGGATGCCGACATAGTTGAACCCGCCCTGCTGGGCCAGGCGCCGCAGGATCGAATGGCTGCCGTCGCCGCCGACGCCGATCAGCGCGTCGAGGCCGAGCTCGTGATAGCCGCCGACGATCTCGACCGACCGGTCCTTCAGCGTGCCGTCGGACATCGGGAAGGCGAAGGGGTCGCCCTTGTTGGTGGTGCCGAGGATGGTGCCGCCCTGGCGCATCACCGCGGTCGTCATCTTGTCCGGCGTCAGCACCTCGTAGCGCAGCGGCCGGGCCAGCAGGCCGGAGGTGCCCTCCTTGATCCCGATCACGGTCCAGCCCAGGCCGTCGGCCCGGCACACCGCCGCGCGGATCACCGCGTTGAGGCCGGCGCAGTCGCCGCCGCTGGTCAGAATCCCGATGCGCTTCTCTCCCGCCATGCCGTGCTTCGTTCCCGCTTCCGTTGCAGTTCCCCCTTGTACCGGGAAGCGCCCGGTGCTGTAAGAGCCGGATGCGCCCCTCCCCCGCGTCAAACGCGTTCCGGTCGGGCCGCTCCCTTTGCTATGATCGGGCGCCGTTGAAGCCGGGACCCGCAGGAAAGGCCGTTTGAGGGAATGATCGACATCGAGTCGATGCAGGAGAAGCTGGCCGCATTGCGGGTCGAGCACCGCGACCTCGACGAGATCATCGACCGGCTGACCGCGGATGGCCCCGTCAACCAGCTTCAGATCCAGCGCCTGAAGAAGCGCAAGCTGCTGCTCAAGGATCAGATCTCGATGATCGAGAGCAAGTTGCTGCCCGACATCATCGCCTGACGGGCGTGCCCGCAACCCCGAGGATCTTCCGACCGATGGCCGAACCCGCCGCCGCGCCGCCCGTGGCGATCATCATGGGCAGCCAGTCCGACTGGGAGACCATGCGCCACGCCGCGGAGACGCTATCGCTGCTCGGCATCGGCCATGAGGCGCGCATCGTCTCGGCCCACCGCACGCCGGAGCGGCTGTACGACTTCGCCCGCGAGGCGCGGGGCCGCGGGGTCAAGGTGATCATCGCCGGCGCCGGCGGCGCCGCCCATCTGCCGGGCATGGCGGCGGCGATGACGCCGCTGCCGGTGCTGGGCGTGCCGGTCGAGAGCAAGGCGCTGAAGGGCATGGACAGCCTGCTGTCGATCGTGCAGATGCCGGGCGGCGTCCCGGTCGGCACGCTGGCGATCGGCCGGGCCGGGGCGATCAACGCGGCGCTGCTGGCCGCCGCGATCCTGGCGCTGGGCGACCCGGCTGTCGCCGATGCCCTGGACGCCTGGCGCCAGCGCCAGACCGAGGCCGTGGCCGAGCACCCGAAGGACGAATGAGCAGCACCGTTTCTCCCCTCCCTCCGGGCAGCGTCATCGGCATGCTCGGCGGCGGCCAGCTGGGCCGCATGACCGCGCTCGCCGCCGCCCGCCTCGGCTACCGCACCCATGTGCTGTGCCCGGACCCGGACAGCCCCTGCGCCCAGGTGACCGACCGGTCGACCCTGTCCTCCTACACCGACCACGCGGCGCTGGACGCCTTCGCCGCCCAGGTCGACGTCGTCACCTACGAGTTCGAGAACATCCCCTACGAGACCGTGCTGCACCTGGCCGCCCGCGTGCCGGTGCGGCCGGGGCCGGACGGGTTGGCGGTGTGCCAGGACCGGGTGGCGGAGAAGGATTTCTGCAACCGGCACGGCATCGGCACCGCGCCCTGGCGGGCCGTGGGCTCGGCCGAGGAGCTGGCGGCGGCGGTGGCCGCGATCGGCACGCCGTCGGTGCTGAAGACCCGTCGCGAGGGCTATGACGGCAAGGGCCAGGCGGTGATCCGCGATCCCGGCGACGCCGCTGCGGCCTGGGACAGGCTGGGCGGCCGGCCGGCCATCCTCGAGGGCTTCGTCGACTTCGCCCGCGAGCTGTCGGTGATCGCCGCCCGCGGCGTCGACGGATCGGTGGTGTGCTACCCCGCGGTCGAGAACCGGCACCGCGACCACATCCTGTCGGAGACGATCGCCCCCGCCCCCGACCTGGCGCCGGAACGCGCCGCGGAGGCGGAGGAGATCGCCCGGACGCTGATCACGGCGCTGGACATGGTCGGCCTGCTGGCCGTCGAGCTGTTCGAGGCGCGCGACGGCGGCCTCCTGGTCAACGAGCTGGCGCCGCGGCCGCACAATTCCGGCCACTGGACCCAGGACGCCTGCGCCTGCGACCAGTTCGAGCAGCTGGTCCGCGCCGTCTGCGGCCTGAAGCTGGGGTCGACCGACCGCCATTCCGACGCAGTGATGCAGAACCTGATCGGCGACGACGTGCTGCGCTGGCCGGACTTCCTGGCCGAGCCTGGCGCCAGGCTGCATCTCTACGGCAAGGGCGCCCCGCGCCCGGGCCGCAAGATGGGCCACGTCAACCGGCTGCTGCCGAAGGACTGAGAGAGACTACCTAACGCGCCGCGACCGCCTGGATCTCGACCAGCAGGCTGGGCGCCACCAAGCCGGCGACGACCACCAGGGTCGAGGCGGTGGCGTGCCCGGCCAGGCGCCGCTCGCGCACCGTGCGATAGAGGGGCACCAGGTCCGGCCGGGTGATGAAGCCGTCGACCTTGACCAGGTCGGTCACGGTCATGCCGGCATCGGCCAGCACGGCGAGCAGGTTGTCCCAGGCCAGCTCCATCTGGCGTTCCGCATCGTCGGGGATAGTGCCGTCCGGCGTGGCGCCGACCTGGCCGGAGATGTGCAGCCAGCGGGCGCCGGCCGGGGCCGAGGCGCCGTGGCTGTAGCGGGAGAACGGCGCGGCGACGCCGGCTGGGTTGTGCAGCTGGATGGTCATGGTGTTCCCCGATGTCGCTGGGTGGGCCTGCAGGCGACCGGCCCGGATGTGGACTTTCCACGCCGCCATCGCCACATTGACGGGATGAGCGACGAACCCGATAGCCTCATCCTGCGCTATCTCCGGCAGATCGACGAGAACGTCAATCGTCTGACCGAGGACGTCGCCGATCTCAAGCGCCGGATGACGTCGCTCGGAACCCAGGTGGCCGGGCTTCATGCCGCCGTGGCCGGGCTTCTCGCCGATTTCGCCGGCCAGTCCGCCCGAATCGACCGGATCGAGACCCGGTTGGATCGCATCGAGAAGCGGCTGGATCTCGTCCAGGTATAGGTCGCTCCCTCGTTCGGACCGACGTTCACATCCTGCGCAACGGATCGTTCTCCAGCAGGATCGGCGCGCCGTGCGGCGTGGCCCGGGCGGCGCGGTCCCAGGCGTCCTTGCGCCGGCCCAGCGCCTCGGCGTCGGCGACGCCCTTGGCCAGCACCAGCCGCTCCAGCGCCGCCAGCCAGTGCTCGTAGTAGCGGCTGCCGTCATCCGGGTCGCCTTCCGCCCGGGCGCGGGCGATCTCCGCCGCCAGCGCCGCCGCCCATTCCGGCCAGGTGAAGACGCCGCGCTGGTGCAGCGCCACCGCCATGGCGAAGGCCTGGGCCTGCCAGGGCTCGGCGAAGACCGGCCCGTCGGCGTCGCGCGGCAGCGGCGCCGTGCCGTCCAGCGCCGCGATCACCGCCTCATGCCGGCTCAAGATAGCCTTCCCAGGCGTCGATCGAGACGGTCAGGGTCGGGTCCGCCGCCTCGCCCCACAGCTCGCGCCCATCGAAGCGCACGGTGTAGAGCCATTGCGGGCTCTCGCCGCGGCCATGGGCGTTGCTGTCGGGCAGCACGAAGACGCCGTGCACGCGCTCGACCGTGCCCGCCTTGCCGCGGGCGTAGCGCGGCAGCCGGGTGTGGCCGGTGGGATGCTCGTTGCGGGTGCGCACCGCGTCACCGGCGGCGAAGCGCGCCGGGGCCGTTTCCGGCCGCTGGTAGTTGGTGCCGCGCGCCAGCACCGGGGCGACCTGATCCGCGCGCAGCACCTTCTGGCCCGGCACCGGCGGGTCGATCGCGCGCCCGGCCTTCAGCTCTTCCGCCGAGACCAAGCCGGCGCCCTGCAGCAGCTTCTCCAGCCCCTTGGTCCAGATCTCGTAATAGCTGGAGGACAGGTAGTCCGCCGGGTGCAGCGTCTCGCGCGCATGCCGGCTGGCGTCGATATTCCAATGCCCGAGGGCGCCCGTGGCCAGGGTGACAGCCAGGGCCCGCTTCTCCCACTCCGCATGGAAGCGGACATCCTCCGGCTCCGGCACCACCGGCCCGAAGCCCATCATGCCGCCGAGATCCTGGGCGCCGTTCATCGTGCGGCCTCCGGCTGACGCGCGATCCCTGCGCCGATCATGCTGTCGCGGGTGACGAGGCCGGCCAGCGCCTCCTCGTCCCAGCCCTCGGTGCCGGCCGGGCGCATCGGGATCACCAGATAGCGGGTCTCGGCGGTCGAATCCCAGACCCGGATCCTGGTCTCGGCCGGCAGGGCGACGCCGAAATCGGCCAGCACGCCGCGCGGGTCGATCACCGCGCGCGAACGGTAGGGAGCCGATTTGTACCAGACCGGCGGCAGCCCCAGCACCGGCCAGGGGTAGCAGGAGCATAAGGTGCAGACGACGAGGTTGTGGGTGTCCGGCGTGTTCTCGACCGCGACCATGTGTTCGCCCTGGCGGCCGATGAAGCCGAGCTCGGCGATCGCGGCACTGGCATCGGCCCTGAGGCGCTCGCGATAGGCCGGGTCGGCCCAGGCCTTCGCCACCACCCGGGCGCCGTTGCGCGGGCCGATCCTGGTCTCGTAGGTCTCGATCAGCACGTCGAGCGCGGCCGGGTCGACATAGCCCTTCTCGACCAGGATCGATTCCAGCGCCTTCACCCGCAGCGCGATCTGCGGCAGCGCGCTGCCCTCGTGATCGTGGTCATGGTCGTGATGATCGTGGGCGGTCATGGACCTCGCTCCGCGCATCGGAATCCGGATGGGATCACCCAGCCTACCCCCACACCCGCATTCGTGCTAGCACACCGGCCAGCCGAAAACTGACAGCAACCGGAGCCTTTCGATGGCCGCCGAAACCGCATTCCGCACCGAGACCGACAGCCTGGGCGCCGTCGAGGTGCCGGCCGACCGCTACTGGGGCGCGCAGACCCAGCGCAGCCTGCAGAACTTCAAGATCGGCGGCGAGCGCATGCCGGCCCCGCTGGTGCGGGCCCTGGGCATCCAGAAGAAGGCCGCGGCCCAGGCCAATATCGCGCTCGGCGAGCTCGACCCGACCGTCGGCAACGCCATCGTCGCCGCCGCCGAGGAGGTGATCGACGGCACCCTGGCCGATCATTTCCCGCTGGTGGTGTGGCAGACCGGGTCCGGCACCCAGACCAACATGAACGCCAACGAGGTGATCTCGAACCGCGCGATCGAGATCCTGGGCGGCGAGATCGGCTCGAAGAAGCCGGTGCATCCGAACGACCACGTCAATCGCGGCCAGTCCTCGAACGACAGCTTCCCGACGGTGATGCACATCGCCGCGGTCGAGCAGATCGGCCACGAGCTGCTGCCGAGCCTGGAGCACCTGCACCGCGCCCTGGCCGCCAAGTCGGCCGAGTTCAAGGACATCGTCAAGATCGGCCGCACCCATCTGCAGGACGCGACGCCGCTGACGCTGGGCCAGGAATTCTCCGGCTACGCCCGGCAGATCGAGCTGGGCATCGCCCGGGTCAAGGGCTGCCTGCCGCACCTCCTCGACCTCGCCCAGGGCGGCACCGCCGTCGGCACCGGGCTGAACGCCAAGGAGGGCTTCGCCGAAGCCTTCGCGGCGCATGTCGCCAGCATCACCGGCTTCCCGTTCAAGACCGCGCCGAACAAGTTCGAGGCGCTGGCCGCGCACGACGCCTGCGTCGAGGCCTCGGGCGTGATGAACACGCTGGCCGCCTCGCTGATGAAGATCGCCAACGACATCCGCCTGCTCGGCTCCGGTCCGCGCTGCGGCATCGGCGAGATCCACCTGCCGGAGAACGAGCCCGGCTCGTCGATCATGCCGGGCAAGGTCAACCCGACCCAGTCCGAGGCGATGACCATGGTCTGCGCCCAGGTGATGGGCAACCACGTCGCCATCACCATCTCGGGCGCCACCGGCCATTTCGAGCTGAACGTGTTCAAGCCGGTGATCATCTACAACCTGCTGCAGTCGATCCGCCTGCTGGCCGATGCCTGCCGCAGCTTCACCGACAATTGCGTCGTCGGCATCGAGGCCCGGACCGAGCGGATCGAGCAGCTGCTGCACGAGTCGCTGATGCTGGTGACGGCGCTGAACCCGCATATCGGCTACGACAACGCCGCCAAGGTGGCGAAGAAGGCGCATGCCGAGAACACCACGCTGAAGCAGGCGGCGATCGCGCTGGGCCTCCTCACCGCCGAGCAGTTCGACCAGTGGGTGCGGCCGGAGACCATGGTCGGCCCGTCTGCTTGATCCACCAGCGGTGAGCGGCGTCCGCAAGCGGTCGGTCAGCATCGCCGGCCACGCCACCAGCGTGTCGCTGGAGCCGGCCTTCTGGGACGCCCTCACCCGCCTGGCCGCGGCGCGCGGCCTGCCGGTCAACCGGCTGGTCGAGGCGGTCGACGCCGCCCGCGACCCGGACGGCAACCTGTCCAGCGCGCTCAGGACCGCGGTCCTCCAGGCGGCGCTGGAGCGGGAGATCTGACATGAAAAGGCCCCGGCCGGTCGGCCGGGGCCTTT
This sequence comes from Inquilinus sp. Marseille-Q2685, assembly GCF_916619195.1. Classification (NCBI taxonomy): domain Bacteria; kingdom Pseudomonadati; phylum Pseudomonadota; class Alphaproteobacteria; order Rhodospirillales; family Rhodospirillaceae; genus Inquilinus; species Inquilinus sp. Marseille-Q2685. The sequence goes on along the minus strand of NZ_CAKAKL010000009.1, from coordinate 185,440 downwards.
CGTCATCGGGCTGTGGAGATCAGCCGCCGCACTGCGCGGAATAGGCCTGGTCGCCGGTGGTCACCTGCTGGTCGACCTGCTGGATCTGCGCGTCGGTCAGGTTCAGCTCGGACTTGCAGGTCTTGTACAGCTCGTTGAGCTTCTTGGTCTCTGCCATGACGTCCTTCATCGCCGAGCACTGCTCGTCCTTCGAGGCCTGGGCCTTGCCGGCCAGGGTCTGGCTGAGGGTCATGACCTTCTGCGACTGGGCCTGGACGTCGTCGGTGCAGGCGGCAAATGCCGGCGAGGCCGCCAGGCTGGCAATGGCGGCGGCGAACAGAATGCGCTTCACGAAAAGCTCCTTGGGCTTCCTGACAATCCGCTTCGGAGCGAGCCGAAGCGGTGTCCGGAAAACCCATGGTCACGGACCGGGTTCCCAGCAATTGTGAATAATTGCACGGACCCGCGGTGCCGGCGGGGACGCCGCTACTTGTCGTTAGACCACCAGGCCTCCAGCACCGTGCCGTAGGTCGGGTTGACGGTGGTGACCCGGCCGAGATTGCCCCAATAGGCGATGTAGTCGCGGTCGAGGTAATAGAGCGGCACCACGTAGTTGCCCCACAGCAGCACCCGGTCGAGGGCATGCACCGCGGCCTGCAGCTCTTCCTGGCTGCTGGCGGCGGTGACGGCCTTGATCATGGCGTCGACCACCGGGCTCTTCACCCCCGGATAGTTGCGGGTTCCGGGCACGTCGGCCGAGCCGCTGCCCCAGTAGCGCGCCTGCTCCACCCCGGGCGAGAGCGTGGAGATCCAGGTGTTGAGGATCACGTCGAAATCATAGGTCTCGACGCGGTTGGTGTACTGGGCGCTTTCGACCAGCCGGACCGAGGCCTGGATGCCGAGCCGGCGCAGCTGGTCGGCATAGGCCAGGGCGATCCGCTGATAGCCCTTGTTCTGCAGCAGGATCTCGAAGCGGAACGGGGCGCCGCTGCCGTCCACCAGCACATTATCCCGGATCGTCCAGCCGGCTTCGGCCAGCAGGCCCTGCGCCGCCCGCAGGTTCTCCCGGTTGCGGCCGCTGCCGTCGCTCGGCGGCAGGACGTAGGGCTCGGTGAAGAGCTGCGGCGGCAGCTGGTCGCGAAACGGCTCCAGCAGCTGCAGCTCCGCCCCTTTCGGCGTGTCGGTCGCGGCCAGGGCCGAGTTGGCGAAGTAGCTGTCGTCGCGCTTGTACTGGCCGCCCAGCAGGGTCTTGTTCACCCATTCGAAGTCGAAGGCCAGGATCATGGCCCGGCGCACCCGCGGATCGGCGAACATCGGCCGCCGCGTGTTCATGGCGAAGCCCATCATCCCGACCGGCCGGTAGTGCGGCAGGGTCAGCATGGTGACGCGGCCGTCCTGGACCGCCGGGAAATCGTAGGCGCCGCCGACCCATTTCTCGGCGTCGCGTTCGCGCCGCAGGTTGTAGGCCCCGGCCTTGAACGCCTCCAGCGCCGTATCGGCGTCGAGATAGAAGTCGAACCGCAGCGTGTCGAAATTGTAGAGCCCGCGCATCGCCGGCAGGTCCGCCGCCCACCAGTCCTTGACCCGCGCCAGCGTGATGCTGCGCCCCGGATCGACCGCGCCGATCCTGTAGGGGCCGGCCCCCAGCGGCGGGTCCAGGCTCGGCTGGTCGAACGGATGGCCGGAGTACCAGGCCTTGCTCAGGATCGGCTGCATCGCGACGACGAGCGGGTTCTCGCGCGCCGCTTCGGCCTTGAAGCGGAAGCGCACCGTGCGGTCGTCGATGCGGTCGATCCCCTCCATCGTCCCGTAGATCGCGCGAGTGTTGGGCAGGCCCTTGGTGCCCTGGGCCTGCCAGGTGAAGATCACGTCGTCCGCGGTGATCGGCGTGCCGTCATGGAACACCGCCTTGGGATTGAGGTGGAAGGTGATCTGGCGCCGGTTCTCCGACATCTCCGCCCGGTCGGCCACATAGGGGTAGAGCGTGAACGGCTCGTCCCAACCCCGCGTCATCAGGCTGGCGAAGACATAGGGCGGCACGATCAGCCGGACCTGGTCGGTCTGCCCGCCGATGATGAAGGGGTTCAGCGTGTCGAAGCTGCCGATCACCGCCTGGCGCAGCTCGCCCCCTTTCGGCGCGGCCGGATCGGCATAGGCGAAATGGTCGAAATCCGCCGGGTATTTCGGTTCGCCGTGCATGGCGATGCCGCCTCCCGCTGCTGCCGGCACCTGCGTCTGGGCAACCGCCGGCAGGGCGCCGGGCAGCAGGACGGCGAGGGCGAGTCGGAGCAGGAGGCGGGCGGCGCGCATGAGGTTGTCCGGGCGGGGGAATCGATGGGGCGCAGTCTTCCCGCCGATGGGCGACGACGCAAGGCCGATACGCCGGAGGGCTCCCTTGACAAGCCTTGCGCAAGCATCGCACGATTTCGCCCGACATAACGAACGCGAATTGCGTCGAGCGCGAATCCAAGGATCGAAGCTGACCGGACCTAGTCCGGCGATGTCACAGGGGGAGGAAAGCCATGGCCATCAGCAGGGCTCTGCTGCTGTCGGCGGCGCTGATCGTCCTGGGCGGTGCCGCCGCCGTCGCGCAGAACACGCCGCACGTCACCTGGCACGACGACGGCACGGTGACCCTGAAATCCGATCCCGAATACGGGATGGAGATCAAGACGACGAAGGAGGAGCTGGGCACGCTCTTCGGTCCCGGCCAGAAGCCCTTCGAGGGCGAGACGGTGACGATCCTCACCCTCGATTCCGGGCCCAAGGGCGGCATCTCCGGCCCGCTCTACATGTTCCGCCCGATCTGGGAGGAGCTGACCGGCGCCAAGCTGAACATCGCGCTGACCCCGATCTCGGAGCTCTACACCAAGACCTTCCTCGACCTGCGCAACGGCACCGGCGAATACGACGCCATGATCGTCGGCGCCTTCTTCTACGGCGACCTGATCGCCGGCAAATACATCCTGCCGGTCGACGAGTGGAACAAGAGCGGCGAGTATCCGAAATGGGATTACGGCGTGATGCCGCCGTCGGTGCATGCCATCTACACCTGGGAAGGCACCGGCTACGGCGTGCCCAGCGATGTCGACGGCCAGATCCTGTACTACCGCCGCGACCTCTTGACCGACCCGCAGCACCAGGCGGCGTTCAAGGCGGAGTACGGCTACGACCTGCCGGCGCCGCCGCAGACGGCGCAGCAGGTGCGCGACATCGCCAAATACTTCAACGGCAAGAGCTTCGACAGCAACGACCCCGACCCGGATTCGGGCATCGTGCTGCACCTGAAGGTGCGCGAGCAGGGACTGTACCACTTCACCACCCTCGCCACCTCCTTCGCCATGACGCCGGGCGAGACGCTGGACCGGACCCACAACGTCTATTGGTTCGACCCGGTCGACATGAAGCCGCTGATCAACAGCCCGGGCCATGTCAGGGCGCTGGAGTTCCTGAAGGAGCTGGCCTCCTACGGCCCGTCGGCCCAGGTGAGCTGGAGCCTGGGCGAGGCCTGGGACTATTTCCTGCGCGGCAAGGCGGTGTTCAACTTCTCCTACGGCGACGTCGGCGCGCTGGCGCAGGACCCGGAGCGGTCGAAGCTCCGCGGCAAGCTCGGCTCCACCGTCCTGCCGGCGTCCGACACCTACTGGGACATGGAGAAGAAGGACTTCGTCAAGGCCGAGGGGCCGCGGCAGGTCGGCAACAACACCGGCGGGTCGTGGCACGGCGTGGTGTCGTCGCTGGGCCAGCATCCCGAGGCGGCCTACAGCCTCTTGGCGCTGATGGCGATCAAGCCGTCGCAGAAGTTCCTGGCCACGATCGGCTGGGACGGCGTCGACCCCGGCTACAGCTACCAATGGCTGGAGCCGACCGGCGAGGCGAAGCTGACCGACTACACCGAATCCAGCCTGAAATGGGACGAGCAGGACGTGAAGGAGTACCTGCAGGCCTATTACGACACCTACAACGCCAAGACCACGCTGCCGTATCTGCGGATCACGGGAACACAGGAGTATTACGACGCCCTGGACAGCAACCTGTCGGCGGCGATGAGCGGGTCGAAGACGCCGCAGCAGGCGCTGGACGACACCGCGGCGGCCTGGGAGCAGATCACCGACCGCCTCGGCCGCGACCAGCAGCTGAAGAACTACCAGGCCGCGATCGGCTGGAAGGGCGAATAGCGGGCACGGACGGGGTGACGGAGGCGTAACGGGAAGGGGGCCGAGGCGGCACGATGCGCTGGACCGGACGGATCCGCCTGCTGTTCCTGACCCCGGCGGTGGCCTGGGTGCTGGTGTTCACCATCTTCCCGACGCTCTACACCGTCTATGCCGCCTTTCACACGGTGAAGACCGAGACGGTGATGACCCGGGCCGAGGTGCCGCGGCTGGACGCCAGCGGCAACCCGGTGCTGAAGCCGGACGGCACCCCGCGCACCCGGACCGAGGTGAAGCGCGAGACCGTCAACAGCTGGACCTTCGCCGGCCTCGCCAATTTCGGCCGCGTCTTCACCGACCCCCAGGTGCGCGAGGCCGCGCAGGTGACGGCGATCTTCGTCGTCGTCTCGGTCGGCATCGAGATGGGGCTCGGCCTTCTGCTGGCCTTCCTGTTCAACCGCAGCATCCCGGGCCGCGGCGTGCTGCGCACGATCATGATCCTGCCGATCTTCGCCACCCCGGTCGCGGCCGGCTACCTGTTCTTCACCATCTTCTACGAGGCCGGCGGGCCCCTGGGCTGGACCGGGATCCCCTGGCTGTCCAACCCGGGCTGGGCCCTGGTCTCCGTCATGATCGTCGATATCTGGCAATGGACGCCCTTCTGCTTCCTGGTCCTGCTGGCCGGGCTGCAGGGCATCCCGGACGACCTGATCGAGGCGGCGCGGCTGGACACCAGCTCCAGCTTCCGGATCTGGACCGGGGTGGTGCTGCCGCTGATGGCGCCGGTGATCGTCGTCGTGCTGCTGCTGCGCCTGGCCGAGGCGATCAAGGTGTTCGACGTCGTCGCCTCGCTGACCGTGGGCGGGCCCGGCAACGCCACCCAGTCGGTCTCCTACCTCGCCTTCCGCACCGGCCTGCGCTTCTTCGACGTCGGCTACGCCTCGGCCCTGGCGCTGACCCTGCTGGCCGTGGTGATGGCGATCGTCACCCTGTTCTTCAAGCGGGTGCGCAATGTCTACGCCTGAGGTCACCGCGCCGCCGATCCACGAGGCCCCCGTCGACCGGGTGAAGCCGCTGGGCCGGCGCAGCAGCATGGCCGATTCGCTGTGGTCGCTGGTCGCGATCGCCGCCGCGGTCCTGTTCTTCTTCCCGCTGTACTGGGCGATCTCGACGGCGCTGCGCAACCCGGCCGACACCTTCACCGTGGCCGGGCTCGGCATCCCCTGGCTCGACTTCCAGCCGACCCTGAACAACTTCGCGGTGGAGCTGAGCACGCCGGAGGGCTGGCGCGCGCTGCAGACCAGCCTGATCGTGTCGCTCAGCGCCGTCGCCCTGGCCCTCGCCCTCGGCCTGCCGGCGGCCTACGCCCTGGCGCGATTCCGGTTCTGGAGCAACAGCGACATCACCATCTGGTTCCTGTCGCAGCGCGTGCTGCCGCCGGTGGCGACGCTGCTGCCCTTCTACATCGTGTTCCGGTCGCTCGACATGCTGGACAGCAAGACGGCGCTGATCCTGTGCAACGCCACCTTCATCCTGCCTTTCGTCGTCGTCATCCTGCGCCAGACCTTCCTCGACCTGCCGGTGGAGCTGGAGGAGGCGGCGCTGGTCGACGGGGCATCGCATTGGGGCGCCTTCCTGCGCGTGGCCCTGCCGCTGGCGGCGCCGGCGGTGGCCGCTACCGCCATGATCATCTTCGCCTTCGCCTGGAACGAGTTCCTGTTCTCGTCCTCGCTCGGCATCACCGAGACCAAGATGATGCCCGCCCACATGGCCGGCGCGGTCGACACCCGCGGCGTGCAGTTCTGGTTCATGGCCACCCGGGCGCTGATCGCGATGATCCCGCCGGTGCTGCTGGCCCTGTTCGCCCAGCGCTACATCGTGCGCGGCCTGACGCTGGGCGCCGTGAAGGGGTAAAGCCGTCGCCGGTGGAGCCGGTGTGTTGTTGCCTCTCCCGCTTGCGGGAGAGGTCGGAGACGCGAAGCGGCTACGGGTGAGGGGATTTCGTCGAGGCCGGGACCAGCCCTCACCCGCCAGCGCTGCGCGCTGTCGACCTCTCCCGCGTCCGGCGGGAGAGGCGACGCGAGAATGCTCGGCGCCCTATGGAACCGGTCCGAGCGCGGTGATGCAATTCCCATGTGCCACGAACCGGGCTACTCCGCCGCACGGGCCAGGGGCGGCCAGACATCCCAGATCTCCTCGGCATAGTCGCGCACGGTGCGGTCGGAGGAGAACCAGCCGACATGCGCCGTGTTCCGGATCGCCATCCGGGTCCAGGCGGCGCGGTCGCGGTAGAGCGCGGCGGCGCGGGCCTGGGCGTTCCAGTAGGCGGCGAAATCGGCCGCCACCAGGAACCAGTCGCTGTGCCGCAGCGCATCGGTGATCGGGCGGAACCGGCCCGGATCGTCGGGCGAGAAGGTGCCGTCCTCGATCGCCGCGACGGCGCGGGCCAGGCGCGGGTCGGCCGCGATCACCGCCGCCGGGTCGTAGCCCTGGGCCCGCTTCGCCGCCACCTCGGCCGCGGTCAGGCCGAAGATCAGGATGTTGTCCGCGCCGACCCGCTCGGCGATCTCGACATTGGCGCCGTCCAGCGTACCGATGGTGATCGCGCCGTTCAGCGCGAACTTCATGTTGCCGGTGCCCGAGGCCTCCATGCCGGCGGTCGAGATCTGCTCCGACAGGTCGGCGGCCGGGATGATGCGCTCCGCCAGCGTGACGTTGTAGTTCGGCAGGAACACCATCTTCAGCTGGTCGCGGATCTCTGCGTCGGCGTTGATCACCTTGGCCACGTCGTTGGCCAGCTTGATGATCAGCTTGGCCATGGCATAGCCCGGGGCGGCCTTGCCGGCGAAGATCTTGACCCGCGGCGTCCAGGCCGCGTCCGGCTGGTCCCGCATCTCCTGCCACAGCGCCACGGCATGCAGGATGTTCAGCAGCTGGCGCTTGTATTCGTGGATGCGCTTGACCTGGACGTCGAACAGCGCGTCGCCGGAGACGCGGAGGTCCGCGATCTCGCCGATATGATGCGCCAGCAGGGCCTTGTTGCGGCGCTTCACCGCCCAGAACGCCTCGCGGAAGGCGCTGTCCTCGGTCTTGCCGGCCAGGACCGACAGCCGCTCCAGATCGTCCTCCCAGCCGGTGCCGATCATGTTGTGGATCAGCTGCGCCAGGTTCGGGTTGGCCTGCACCAGCCAGCGGCGCGGGGTGATGCCGTTGGTCTTGTTGGTGATCCGGTCCGGGAACTCCTCGTTCAGGTCGCGGAACACCGTCTCGCGCATCAGCTGGGTGTGCAGCGCCGAGACGCCGTTGACCCGGTGGCTGCCGAGGAAGGCCAGCGGCCCCATGCGCACCCGCCGGTCCCAGCCCTCCTGGATCAGCGACAGGGTGGAGAGGCGGCTGGGGTCCTTCGCCACCACGCGCGACGACTTCAGGAAGCGGTCGTTGATCTCGTAGACGATCTGCAGATGGCGCGGCAGCACCCGCTCGAGCAGGGCCACCGGCCAGGGCTCCAGCGCCTCGGGCATCAGCGTGTGGTTGGTGTAGCTGATGCAGCCCCGGGTGATGGTCCAGGCGCGGTCCCAGTCCAGCCGGTGCCGGTCGATCAGGAGGCGCATCAGCTCCGGCACCGCGATCGCCGGATGGGTGTCGTTCAGCTGCAGCGCCGCCTTGGCCGGCAGGTCGTCATAGCCGTCGTGATGCATCCGGTGCCGGCGCAGCACGTCCTGCAGCGAGGCCGAGGTGAAGAAATATTCCTGCTTGAGCCGCAGCTCCTGCCCCGCCGGGGTGTTGTCGTTCGGGTACAGCACGCGCGACAAAGTCTCGGACAGGATCTTGTCCTCGACCGACTTCATATAGTCGCCGGAGTTGAAGGGGGCGAGGTCGAACTCCCGCACCGGCTTGGCCGACCACAGGCGCAGCGTGTTGACCGTGGCGCCGCCCCAGCCGACCACCGGCGTGTCGTAGGCGACGGCCAGCACCCGCTGGCTGCCGCGCCAGACCGGCTTCGGCCGGCCGTCCGGCCCGGGCTCGCCCGGCTCGACCTTGCCGTAGAAGTCGATCGGATAGGCCACCTCCGGCCGCTCGAATTCCCAGGGGTTGCCGAATTTCAGCCAGTCCTCGGGATACTCGACCTGCCAGCCGCGGTCGAACTGCTGCTCGAACAGCCCGTATTCGTAGCGGATGCCGTAGCCGGTGCCGGCGATGCCGAGCGTGGCCATGCTGTCGAGGAAGCAGGCGGCGAGGCGGCCGAGGCCGCCATTGCCGAGCGCCGCGTCGGGCTCGACCTCCAGCACGGCGCCGAGGTCGACGCCGAAATCGGCCAGCGCCTCGCGGCAGGTGTCGTAGATGCCGAGATTGGTCAACGCGTTCGACATCAGCCGGCCGACCAGGAACTCCAGGCTGAGATAGTAGACCCGCTTGCCGTCCGTCGCCTCCTCGCGGTGCTGCGAGGCCATCCAGCGGTCGACCAGGCGGTCGCGCACGGCCAGCGCGGTGGCGGCGAACCAGTCGTGCCGGGTGGCGCGATGGACCTCGCGCCCGACGGCATAGACCAGCCATTCCAGGATGTCGCGCTTGAGCGTCTCCCGGTCGAGCGCACGCGGCTCGATGGTGATCGGGGAGGCTGGCAGCTCCATCGGCTGACCCCCATGCTGCACTGCGATATAGACCGCCCGTTACACCACGGATCGGCCCTGCGATCAATCATGCGACAAAAAAGACCCGGCGGAGGTTCCCCCGCCGGGTCGACAATGTCCGTGGCCGGGCGGCGCCCGCCACTGGCCTTTGGTGCTACTTGGCGCCGACCTTGGCCAGCTCGCCCTGGGTCGCCTCGGCGAACTTGCCGCTGTTCCAGATGTAGAAGACGTAGTCCGTCGTCTTCCGGTCGCCCTTGGCGTCGAAGGCCAGGGGGCCCATCACGGTCTTGTACTCGCTGCCGTCATGCAGCGCCTCGGCCACCTTCGGGCCGTCGAAGCTCTTCGCCTTGGTCGCCGCCTGGGCCCAGGCCTGGACCGCGGCGTAGCTGTACAGCGTGTAGCCCTCGGGGTCGTAGTTCTCGGCCTTGAACTTGGCCACCACGTCCTTGGCCGCGTCGCTGTTGCGCTGGTCGGCGCCGAAGGTCATCAGCACGCCCTGGCCGGCGTCGCCGGTGATGCCCCAGAACTCCTGGGTGACGATGCCGTCGCCGGAGATGAACTGGGCGTTCATCCCCTGCTCGCGCGCCTGGCGCAGGATCAGCCCGGCCTCGTTGTGCAGGCCGCCGAAATAGATCACGTCGATGCCGGCCTGCTTCATCTTCGACACGACGGCCGAGAAGTCGCGCTCGCCGACGGTGATGCCCTCGTACATCTTCTCGGTCAGGCCGGCCTTGTTCATCGCCGCCTTGGTGGCGTCGGCCAGGCCCTTGCCGTAGGTGGTCTGGTCGTGGATGACGGCGACGTTGCGGCCCTTGAACTTCTCGGCGATGAAGGCCCCGGCGACGTCGCCCTGCTGGTCGTCGCGGCCGCAGGTGCGGAAGACGGTCTTCTGACCCTGCTCGGTCAGCTGCGGGTTGGTCGAGGCCGGGGTGATCTGGACGACGCCCTCCTCGGCATAGACGGCGGAGGCCGGGATCGAGACCGAGGAGTTGAAGTGGCCGATCACCGCCACGACACCCTCGCCGACCAGCTCGTTCGCGGCCGCGACGCCCTGGCGCGGGTCCGAGGCGTCGTCGCCGTAGACCACGACGATCTTCTCGCCGTTGACGCCGCCGGCGTCGTTCAGCGCCTTCACCGCGGCGTCGGTGCCGCGCTTCATCTGCTCGCCGAAGGCGGCGTTCGGGCCAGTCAGCGGCGCGCCGAGGCCGATCTTCACATCGGCCCAGGCCGGGGCCGACGCCATCGCGGCCAGGGCCACGCCGGCCAGGAGCACTCGGTTGAATCTCGTCATCAGATCGCTCTCCCAGTTCATCGACCGGCGGGACGACCCCGCCGGCTCTGCTTGCTTTCCGCCGGCCCGGAAGGACCGGCGTCTTACCGTGCGGCCGGCCGCCGGTCGCGCCAGCCGAACAGGCCGGCGCGCTCGTACAGCCACGGATACTGCCGCACCATCTTCGCCGCCCGCGTCATCCGGTAGGCGACCGTGGCGCACAGGCCGATCCAGATAAGATCGATGACGAAGCCGGTCGGCGACAAGAGCGTACCGCCGAACAGCGCGTAATGCAGGAATCGCGTCGCACAGGCCAGCAGCACCACGAAGGGCGCCACCTTGCGCATCGGCGCCCAGCCCTGGGCTTGGCCCTGGCCGGTCAAGAGGCCGGCGCCGCCGCCCAGGATCAGGCTGACGAAGATGAAGTCGCCGACCGAGGTTCCGAGGATCTGTTCCATCGCCCGCCCCTCAATGCCCGCCTTCGAGATAGGCGGCCCGGACCTCCGGATTCGCCAGGAGCTCCCGCCCGCTGCCGCTCATCGTCACCCGGCCGTTGACCAGGACGTAGCCGCGATGCGCCAGCTTCAGCGCGTGGAAGGCGTTCTGCTCGACCAGGAACACGGTCATCCGCTGCTCCCGGTTGATCACCTTGATCGCCTCGAAGATCTGCTTCACCACCAGGGGCGCCAGGCCGAGCGACGGCTCGTCCAGCAGCAGGAGGCGCGGCCGGCTCATCAGCGCCCGGCCGATCGCCAGCATCTGCTGCTCGCCGCCCGACAGGGTGCCGCCGCGCTGGGCCTGCCGCTCCTTCAGCCGCGGAAACAGGGTGAAGATCTGCTCGAGGTCGCGCCCGAACGCCGCCGGATCGGCGGTCAGCGCCCCCATCTGCAGGTTCTCCATCACCGTCATGCGCGGGAAGATGCGGCGGCCTTCCGGCGAGATGGCGACGCCGCGGCGCACGATCTCGAAGGTCGGCTGCCGGGTGATCTCCTTGCCGTCGAACACCACCGCCCCCTTGCGCGCCTGCGGGTTGCCGCAGATCGTCATCAGGAGGGTCGACTTGCCGGCGCCGTTGGCGCCGATCAGGGTGACGATCTCGCCTTCCTTGACCTCGACATCGACGCCGCGCAGCGCCTCGATGGCGCCGTAGAAGGTGTGCACGCCCTGCAGCGACAGCATCACGGACGGGCCTCCCCGGTCACGGCGGCGACATCGGCCGCGATCTCCGGCGGCAGGTCCTCCTCCTCGGGCTCGCCGAGATAGGCGCGGATCACCGCCTCGTCGCTGCGGATCTGCTCCGGCGTGCCGTCGGCGATCTTCTTGCCGTGGTCGAGCACCACGACATGGTCGGAAATCTGCATGACGACGCTCATGTCGTGCTCGATCAGGAGGACGCTGGTCCGGTGCTCGTCGCGGATGGCGCGCAGCAGCTGGTTCAGCTCCTGCGATTCGCGGGGGTTCAGGCCGGCGGCCGGTTCGTCCAGGCACAGGATGACGGGGTCGATGCACATCGCCCGCGCGATCTCCAGCCGGCGCTGGCCGCCATAGGGCAGGCTGCCGGCGGAATCGTCGGCCTGGGCGGTCAGCCCGACCCGGTCGAGCCAGAACTTCGCCTTCTCCACCGCCTCGCGCTCCGCCCGCCGGTAGCCGGGCAGGCCCAGCAGCCCGGCGATCGAGAAGCCCGACGCCTTCATCAGCTTGTTGTGCTGGGCCACCATCAGGTTCTCCAGCACGCTCATCCCGGCGAACAGCCGGATGTTCTGGAAGGTGCGGGCGACCCGCGCCTCCTGGGCGATGCGGTAACCCGGGATCTGCTCCAGCAGGAACTCGCCGGTCTCGGCCCGCAGCGTCATGCGGCCGGAGGTCGGCCGGTAGAAGCCGGTGATGCAGTTGAACAGCGTGGTCTTGCCGGCGCCGTTCGGGCCGATCACGGCGGTGATGTCGCCGGCCCGGATGTCGAAGGAGACGTCGTCGATGGCGACGAGGCCGCCGAAGCGCATCGAGACGTGCTCGATGGTCAGAAGGGCGGTCAAGACGAGGCTCCCTTCTTGCCGTGCAGCAGGATGGTGGGGTCGCGATGGGCCAGCAGGCCGCGCGGGCGCCACACCATGATGCCGACCATGCACAGGCCGAACACCAGCATGCGGTAGAGGTCGAGGCCGCGGAACGCCTCCGGCAGGCCGATGATCAGGCAGGCCGCGACGACGATGCCGAGCTGGCTGCCCATGCCGCCGAGCACGACGATCGCCAGCACGATCGCGGATTCAATGAAGGAGAAGCTCTCCGGGCTGATGAAGCCCTGATACGTGGCGAAGAAGCTGCCGGCGAAGCCGCCGCACATGGCCGAGGTGGCGAAGGCCGCCAGCTTCAGGTTGGTGCGGTTGATGCCGAGCGACTGGCAGGCGATGTCGTCCTCGCGCAGCGCTTCCCAGCCGCGGCCGACCGGCAGCCGGCGCAGCCGGGTGCTGATCAGGTTGACCAGGAGGGCCAGGGCCAGGATCAGCAGGTAGAGGAAGATGATCCGGTGCGTCGGGTCGTATTCCAGGCCGAACAGCTGGTGGAAGGCGGTCGTGCCTTCGGGCGGGCTGCGGTCGAAGGGGAAGCCGAAGAAGCTGGGCCGCGGGATGTTGTTGATGCCGTTCGGCCCGCCGGTCACCGGCGCCCAGTTGATCAGGATGATGCGGATGATCTCGCCGAAGCCGAGGGTGACGATGGCGAAGTAGTCGCCGCGCAGCCGCAGCACCGGATAGCCGAGGATCAGGCCGAAGCCGGCGGCCAGCACGCCGGCCAGCGGCAGGCAGAGCCAGAAGCTGAAGCCGAAGGTGGTCGCCAGCAGGGCGTAGGAGTAGGCGCCGACGGCGTAGAAGGCGACGTAGCCGAGGTCCAAGAGCCCGGCGAGGCCGACGATGATGTTCAGCCCCCAGCCGAGCATGATGTAGATCAGCACGATGGTGGCGACGCCCAGCGTGCTGCGGCTGGCGAGGTCGGTGAAGGGGAAGACGACCGCCAGCACCACCAGGATCGGGCCGACATAGATGCTGAGGCGCTGCACCCGGGCGCCGATGCGGTCCATCGCCCGGTCCCGCTCCTGCCGCGACAGGCTGGCGCGGCTGCGGCGCTGCACCAGGACCGACTGGATCAGCAGCCAGGCGGCGCCGAGCGCCCCGACCAGCAGCAGCGGCACGGAATGCAGCTCCTGCACCGGCAGGGCCGGCAGCGCGTCGGAGATCGCCGGCCGCAGGTATTCGTAGACCGGCGGCAGGGCGAAGACGACGAGGAACAGCAGGCTGGCCCAGAACACCGGCCGCGGCACGCCCTCGCGGTTCAGGATGATGCCGATGCGGCCGAGGAAGACCAGCGCCCCCGCGATGGCGACGGCGGTGAAGTCGGTCTGGTAGTGGAGCGCGCCGCTCTGCTCGATGGTGCGGATGCCGACCAGCGGGGCGGTGAGGACCAGGGCGATGAGGGCGGTGACCCCCGCCTCCTTCGCCATGGCCGCGAGGTCGAGGCGGCGCCCGGCGGCCGCGTCGGATTGCGCGATCGTCGCCATGGCGTCAGACCTTCTCGATGTCGGGGCGGCCGAGCAGGCCGGACGGGCGGAAGATCAGCACCAGCACCAGGATGGTGAAGGCGGCGACGTCCTTGTATTCCGACGAGAAGTAGCCGGACCAGAAGGCCTCGATCAGCCCGATCAGGATGCCGCCGAGCATCGCCCCGGGCAGCGAGCCGATGCCGCCCAGCACCGCGGCGGTGAAGGCTTTGATGCCGGCCAGGAAGCCGATGTAGAAGTCGATCACGCCGTAGTAGAGGGTCACCATCACGCCGGCCACGGCGGCCAGCGCCGCGCCGATGACGAAGGTCATCGAGATGGTGCGGCCGACATCGACGCCGATCAGCGCCGCCATCGTGCGGTCCTGCGCGCAGGCGCGCTGCTGCCGCCCCAGAGAGGTGCGGTTGATCACCCAGGTCAGGCCGATCATCAGAGTGATGGTGAGCAGCACGATGATGATCTGCAGATACGACAGGTTGACGTCGAAGCCGCCGCCGGAGGTCAGCTGAAAGCCGCCCGGGATCTGCGGCGGCACCGGCTTGCGCCGGGCGCCCTGCAGCAGCTGGATGTAGTTCTGCAGGAAGATCGACATGCCGATCGCGGAGATCAGCGGCGCCAGCCGGGTGGAGTTGCGCAGGGGCCTGTAGGCCAGCCGCTCGACCGTCCAGCCATAGGCCGCGGTCACCACCACCGAGACGATCAGCACGATCGCCAGCGCCAGGGCCACCGACACGCCGGGCACGCCGAAGGCGCCGAGCACGACGAAGCCGATCACCGCGATGAACGCGCCGATCATATAGATCTCGCCATGGGCGAAATTGATCATGCCGATGATGCCGTACACCATCGTATAGCCGATCGCGATCAGACCGTAGATCGCGCCCAGCGTCAGCCCATTGATGAGCTGCTGCAGGAAATATTCCATGCTCGCGCCGAATTGCCTCCACAGACCATCCGCGGATGGTCGACCTCTCTGTTCGCTCGCCGTTTAGACCGAGGGCGTTTCTCTGTTCAAGCTCCGCGTCATCGTCGGATTGGCGCGACTATGGCGAAGAAAATGCACCGTTACAATCTCAATGAATCATAAGACGTTTCGGGGGCTTAGGCCATGGATCAGACGCCGTAGCGGTCGAGAATCCGGCGGATCGGCTGGGCATAGGCCGGGTCCCAGTACCGGACGTGGACCAGCAGCGGATACAGCAGATAGATCGGCCGGCGGTCGTTCCAGAAGCCGGAATCGAGCGGCGCCAGCTCGGCATAACGGCGAAAAAAAATCTCGTCGAAGGTGCCGAACAGCGTCGGATAGGTCAGTTCCATCTCCGGATGGCCGCAGGAGATGGCGGGGTCGATGAAGGCGGCGATTCGCCCGCCCCGGTGCAGCAGGTTGCCGGTCCAGATGTCGCCGTGCAGCAGCGCGGGATGCCGCGGCTCCGACAGCAGCCCCTCGAGCCGCCCGGCCAGCGCCTCCAGCCGGCGCAGGAGCGCCGCGTCGACCGTGCCCTCGGCATGGCCGGCGCGGGCCATGTGCAGCAGGCGGTGGTCGCGGAAGAACGGGACCCAGCGGTCGGCGGGTGGATTCGGCTGCGGCAGCTTGCCGATGGTGGTGTCGCGGCCGTAGCCGAAGCGCGGCCAGGCCGGCGCATGCAGCGCCGCCAACAGCTCCGCGGCGTGCAGCTGCGCCGCCGGCGGCGGCGGCCCGGGCTCGTGCTCGACATGCTCCAGCAGCAGCAGGTCTTCGGTCGCGTGCAGCACCGCCGGCAGCGGCAGGCCGGAATGCCGCGCCAGCTCGCCCAGCATCCACGCCTCCAGCAGCAGCGGGCCCGGCCCGGCCTTGGCCACCACCCGGCCGCCATCGGCGAGGTCGACCCGCAGCACCGCGACGGTCGACCCGCCCGGCAGCGGCTCGGCCGCCGCCGGCCGCACGCCGAGCGCCGCGGCGATGCGGTCGGCGAGATCAGGATCGAGGGCGGTCAGAGACGGCATTCGTGAAAAAGCACCACGCGTTTCGCGGCTCCCATGGTGAAATGGGCGGAGATCCCGCCCGTCATCCGGAGCATCATGCTCGCAACGCCCTCCGTCTACGACGCCTGTGCCCTGCTGTTCGAGCGAGCCTCCGGCGCCGCCGACTCTGACGCAGCCGGCCGGGCGGCGGAAGAGGCCCGGCGGCTTCTGGCCGCCTTCGGGGTGACGCCGGACGGCAGCGACGAGGACGGCCGCACCGCCCGGCTGTTCCGCCTGGCCGCGACGCTCGAGGCCAGCTTCGCGGTGCCGGCGACGGACTATCCCGGCCTGACCGTCCTCGGCGCCCGGCTGCGCCGGCCCGCCGGCGGCGGCGCAGCCATCGCCGCGGACGGCGTGATCGGATGCGACCCGAGCCCGTGGCGCGCCTTCCAGAAGTGCATCGGCGAGGCCGCGGAGACGATGGCGCTGGCCGCGCCCGGGATCGGCGACGCCGCCCGCGACGGCGGGATCGAGACCATCGGCCCCCGCTTCGCCGGCCAGGTCGAGGCGCGGACCGGCATGGATTCGGCCGCAGCCCTTGACGCCGCCCCGGTCGTGGGCGGCACGGAGCTGGCGACCGGCCGCCCCGTCCTGGTGCCGCGGCCGCTCGTCTTCGGCCCGTCGGACGGATTGCGGGCCGCCGTCCCGGTCAGCGAGGGCTGCGCCGCGGGCCCGACGCTGGAGGACGCCACCCGATCGGCCGTGTTCGAGCTGGTGGAGCGGCATGTGGTGGCCCATTGGTGGCATGGCGGCCGTCCCGCCCGCCGGCTGCCGCAGGCGCTGATGGCCGCCGCGATCGGCCGGCTGCGCCCGGGGGTCGGCACGCCCTGGCCGCGCCAGGGCTTCGCCCTGGAGCTCGATGCCGACGGCCTGCCGCTCGCCGTCGTCGCCGCGGCCTCCGTCAGCCCCGTCCATGGCCTGGTCGCCCTGGGCTTCGCCGCGCGTCCCGGCCGGGCCGCCGCGCTGGAGGCCGCGGTCCTGGAGATGGTCCAGTCCGAGATCGCCAACGACCTCCTGTTCCTCCGGCTGCGCCGGGCCGGGCCAGCGCCGGCGCCCGCGGACCAGGCACGGTTGGCCGCGAAGCGCCGGCTCCGGCCCGAGACGCTGCTGGCCACGGCGCAGGACGACGCGGCGGAGGGCAGCACCGGCGCGCCGGACTCCCTGCCCGGCCTCCTGGCCGGCATCGTCCGGCGGGGCATCGCGATTTTCCGGGTCGATCTGACCGGGAGGGCTGGGATTCCCGTCGTGAAGCTGCTATCGCCGGACCTGCAGCCCTCCTCTGCCGCCGCGATGACGGAGGGTCTGCGCCAGACGGCCTCACAGTTCGGGCGCCCGCTGAATGATTTGATCGAACGCCCGGCGATATTTAATAGTTTGTGAGCCCAGTCCGCTGCGGTTTCAATTGGTTGGGGGAAGGGAGACCGCGGATGGCGGTTCCGGCACTACGGAGCGCGAGGACTCCGGATCGGGAAGACATACCCGCGCCGGAGACAGCTGGTGTAGAGCGTCTGCGGTTGTCTCTGGGCAATGGTTTCGATCTCCGCCTGGAAAACGGGGAACGGATCGAGCTGGGCAGCCGCAAGTCCCAGGCGATCTTCGCCTTCGTCGCGCTGAGCGGCACGGCGATCGAGAGCCGCGAGCGCGTCGCCGGGGTGTTCTGGAGCGAAAGTGACGGCGATCATGCCCGCGGCTCGCTGCGGCAATGCCTAAAGCAGCTGCGCGACAATCTCGACACCGTCCGCCCGGGCATCGTCGAGATCGGGCGTCAGGACATCCGCATCCGGCGCGAATCCATCGAGATCGACCTCGAGCTGGTCGCCGCCGACCTGGCGAAGGGCGTCCTGTCGTCGATCCTGGCGCTCGGCCTGGCCAATCCGGACCGGATCATGGCGGGGTTCGAGGACCTCGACCGGGAATTCGCCTCCTGGCTCACGGTCTGCCGGCAGCAATGGCGCAAGACCTTCATCGGCGGCCTGGAACGGATCCTGCGCGATCCGGCCTCGGGCGAGAAGATCGCCGCCGAGGCGGCCCATGCGCTGCTCGACATCGACCCGACGCATGAGGAGGCATACCGCGTCCTGATCCTGCAGCAGGCGCTGCGCGGCAACATCGCGGCGGCGCTGAAGCTGTACGGCACGTTGTGGGACCTGCTGCAGAACGACTACGACATGGAGCCGTCGGAGGAGACGCAGCGCCTGATCGTCGACATCAAGAAGGGATCGGTCGACAGCACGGCGCAGCCTTCCGCGACGCCGGTCGCGGAGCAATCCCGGCTGCCCATCATCGAGGTGGACCGCCTGACCCCCGGCCTCCCGGAAGGCATCGACGACTACGTCGTCCACGGCTTCCGCAGCGAGCTGATCGCCAATCTCGTGCGGTTCCGGGAATGGATCGTGGTCGAGCCGCCGGACGCGCAGCCCGAGGCCGGGGCCCCGCAGCAGGTCGACTACCGGCTGTCCACCGCGTTCCGGCACAAGGACGACGATCTGCTGATCGTCGTCTCGCTGATCGAGCTGACCCGCAACCGATCGCTCTGGTCGGAGACCTTCTCCCTGGCGCTGCCGTCCTGGATGGACCAGCAGCGCCAGATCGCCCGCCGCGTGGCGGCGACGCTCGACATCCATATCTCGGCGAACGCCCTGTCGCGGCAGATCGGCGATCGCGATTTCGCGCACGGGCCCTATGTCCGCTGGCTGCGCGGCCAGTACCTCCTGAACTTCTGGGAACCCCAGGCGGAGTTCGAGGCCGAGGCCCTGTTCAAGGAGGTGATCCGGGAGTGGCCCAGCTTCGCCCCGGCCTATAGCGGCCTCGCCAACATCTACAACTCCCGCCACATCATCCTGCCGGGGGTGCGCCGCGACCGCGCCATGGCCGAGGAGGCGCTGACGCTGGCGCGGCGGGCGGCGGAGCTGGACCCGCTGGACGCGCGCGGGCATCTGACCCTCGCCTGGTCCTACATGATGACCACCCGCTATCCGCAGGCCGACCTGCATCTGGAGCTGGCGCGCGACCTGAACCCGAGCAACCCATCGGTGCTGATGTCGGCGGCGCAGGGCTTCGCCTTCGTCGACCGGACCGACGTCGCGCTCGACCTCGTGGCCAATGCCTTCGAGCTCAACCCGATGATCCCGCCCCATCACTGGGCCTATCTCGCCGGCATCCGCTTCCTGCACGGCGACATCGCAGGCTGCGTCGAGGCCGCCGACCGGGCCGGCCAGTCGATCTTCAACATTCCCGCCTGGAAGGCGGCTGCCCTCGCCCGGCTCGGCGACGTCCGCCGGGCGCAGGAGGAGGCGCGCCTCTTCCTGCGCAACGCCCGCGAGTCCTGGCATGCCGAGCTGGAATGCACGGACGCCGCCATCGTCGAGTGGTTCCTAAGCAGCTTCCCGATCCGCAACGCCGTGCGCTGGCGCGAGCTGCGGGAAGGCCTGATCCAGGCCGGCCTTCCCGCGGCCGATGTCGGCGAGGAGCAGCTCTACTGGCCTCACCGGCACTGACCGAAGCTGTAGTCGCCGACCCGGAAATAGAACATGTCGAGGGCGTCGAGCGCGTCCTTGTCGCGCCGCACCTGCAGGGCGTATTCGTCCGGCAGCGGGTAGGGGCCGGGATACTTCGAGTACTCCTCGATCCGCTGCCGCATCAGGTCGGCCGGCGGCAGCACGACGTAGAGCGCCTCGTCGCGGCTGACCACCCGGATCTCCTTCCCGGACTCGGCGAAGTTCGACAGGGTGATGCCGTGGTCCTTGAGCAGCTGCAGCGCCTCTTCCGTCGTCTTCGGCCTCGGGATCTCGCCGATCGCCATGCCGACGATCAGCCGCCCCGCGGCCTCGCGGTCGTACATGGTCATCTCGACCGGCGCGTGCTTCGGCACCTGCTTCGGATCGTGCTTGTTGTGGTCCGTCATGGCTCTCTCCTCCGTGTTCGCAAAGCGATGTTGCCCTTCCTGTACGGCGCCGGCCGACCGGCCGCCGCTTAAATCCTCCGCCCCCGGCGCCCCGAAGGGCGACGGAGGCGGAGGCCCCCCACCAGGCTGAAGCCGGCGTCGTCAGACGCTGGCCTGTGTGATCGGCCGCGACCCCGCTCCGGGCGCCGGCGGCGATTCGACGAAGCTGATGATCTCCCGCATGCTGGTCGGGACCGCGCCGCCCTTGAACAGGGCACGGCTCCAGCGCCGGATCACGCCGGCCTCGACGGTCGTGGAATCGACCATGGACGCGGCCAGGACGACCTGGGCGACGATCGCCGACCCCAGCGGCCCGAGGCGCCGGCCCTGGTGGCGGACCTCGGCCTCGCGCATCAGGTAGTAGAACAGCGGCGTGTCCTCGGCCAGGGCCTCGATCGCCCCTTCCGGCGCCTCGGCGAGCGGGTTGCGCTGGGTGCGCGCATTCATGCCGGCCAGGCCGCCATGGCCGTCGCCCAGCAGCTCCTCCCGCGTCAGCTTCCGGACCCCGAGCCGGTCGGCGAGATACTGGCCGTTCGGCAGGCTGGACAGATAGGCCCGCGCCAGATCCCGGAACGGCAGCCCGCCATAGCCGTCGTAGATCGGGTCGCCGCCGACCATGCGGCGCATGTCGTCATGCGCCATGGCCGACATCGTGTAGAACTGGGCGGTGACCCAGGGGCCGATCAGGTGCGACTGGTTCTCGTCGCCGCCCGTCCTCTCTGGGAAGAACAGATCCCATTCCAGGATCCAGTCGTTCGGGATCGGGCTGCCCGGGATGCCGCCGTCCCCGGCCAGCATGCCGCGCCGGAAGGTCATCAGCCCCTTGAGGCTGGTCTCGGTCAGCGCCAGGGCCCGGTTCAGCGTGTAGGACGGCCGCACCATGGCGTGGCCGAAGCGGAAGGCGGCCATGATGAACTCGGCCGGCAGGGGCGTGTCCGCGTCGTCGGCGAGCCGCCGGCCGAAGCCGCCCAGGGCCTGCAGCCGGTCGCGCTGAGCGAGGCTCCCCCAGACCTCGGGGTCGAGCACATGGCCGAGATAGTCGTTGCGCACCACCGACCGGTAGGCCGTGATCACCAGGGCCCGGGCGATCTCGAAGATCTCGTAGTCCGACGGGCGGTGCGGCGAGGCCAGGATGGCGTCGACGATGCGGTTGTGGAAGCGATGGAACAGGACCGTGATCTGCGACAGGATCAGGTTGTTGTCGTTGCGGATGTCGCCGACCAGCGGTTCGACCGGGCATTGCCGCGGCAGGTCCTGCGCCGATGGGGACAGGGAGCGGAGGTCGGTCGCGTTCGTGGCGGCGTCGACGCAGGCGATCATCGCCAGGTCCTGGGGCTGCGGCGCCTTGGCCGTCACCGGGTCGCCGGGCACCTCCGGCGCCTCCTTGTCCCAGGTCCGGCCGCCGGTGTAGCCGACGCGAAGCTTCATCCGCAGCGCGTCGGGCCCGCCCGGGCGCTGCTGGTACAGCATCGGCGACCGGAACGGCCCGCCGCGATAGAGGCAGTCGAGATCGAGCGCCGGGCTGGCCCAGAGCGGCCCCGCCGCCGCCGACCGCGAGAGGGTGCCGAGATCGGTGAAGGTGAGGTCGTGCGCGATCAGCTGGCCGAGATAGGTGTAGCCGGCGGGGATATCCGGATTGAACGTCTCCGGCCCGGCGACGAGACCGTCCAGATACATCTTGCGGGCCAGGCGCTGCAGCACGTCCATGACCAGCGCCTGCGGATGCAGGCCCAGCCGCCCGGCCTCCTTCGCCAGCCGCCAGCCGAACACGCCTTCGGGCGGCGGATGGCTGCCTTCGAAATAGGTCTCGGGCTGTTCGAGCCCGTGGGTCAGTGCGGCGCTACGCTGGCCGGGCCCCGTGAAACCTGAGCCATGCACGATCGTCCCCTCCCTTGCTCGATGCACCGCGATCCGTCGTCGCCGGAGCATTTAGGAGCCGGATCGTGATCGGATCGTGATTCCCCGGCGGCATTTCCGCGGCCGTCCGACGCCGGATCATCCCCTCTGGTCCAGGCTGAGCGGATAGCGCAGCGGATGATGGCTGGAGAAGGTCATGTTCACCGGCCGGCCCTGCGGATCGTAGGCGATCTGCTCGATCGTCAGCACCGCGGCCGGCGGAGTCAACTCCAGCAGCTCCGCCTCCTCCGCATTCGCCAGCCGGGCGCTCATCGTGGTGCGGCCGCGGTCCGGGCGCAGCCGGTAGCGGTCGCGCACCTCGGCATAGAGCGAGCGGTTGCCGGTCGACCAGTCGAGCTCGAGGATCCCCGGCACCAGCCGGGCGGCGAACCAGTCCTGGGTCAGCACCACCGGCTGGCCGTCCAGGCAGCGCAGCCGCTTCAGCATCACCACATCGGCGCCGGGCGGCAGGAACAGCGGCCGCGCCACCTCCGCCGGCGCGCGGCAGACGGTGCCCTCGATCAACCGGCTGGTCGGCGTCCGGCCATGCGCCTCGGCGATGGCGGTGAAGCTGCGCAGCAGGTGCAGCTCGTAGGTCTCCTCCCGCCGCGCCACGAAGAAGCCGCGGCCGGGATGGCTGTGCAGCCAGCCTTCCTGCACCAGCTCGCGCACCGCCTGGCGCACGGTGATGCGGCTGACGCCGTACTGCTTCTCCAGCTCGCGCTCCGACGCCAGCTTCGCATCTGTGCCGAGCTCGCCGCTCTCGATCTGCTCGCGCAGCCGCTGCTTGATCTGGCGGTAGAGGGGCTGCGGATCGTCGCGCCGCAGCCCGTCGCCGGCGGGGCCGTCGCTGAGGGGGCCGTCGGTCATGGCGTGGCGGGAGGCCTCTCGGCAGGAACGGAGATCACCCTCGCTGCATACACGCAAATCGGGGAGCCAGCCACAATTGACATGACTGGTTATAACCAGTCATAACGATGCCAGTTCGCGGGAGGCACCATGAAACTGACCCTGGTCGGCGGCGGCGGCGTCCGCGCCCCTCTGTTCATCGAATCGGCGCTGCGCCGGGCGGAGTGGAGCAACCTGACCGAGCTGTGCCTGCTCGACATCGACGGGCCTCGGCTGGAGCTGTTCGGCGGCCTCGGGGCCGAGATCGCCCGGCGCACCAACTCCCCGGTCAAGATCACCACCAGCCTGGATCCGGAGCGCGCCCTGGACGGCGCCGCCTATGTCGTGACCACGGTCCGGCCGGGGCTGGAGGAAGGCCGGATCAAGGATGAGCGGATCGCCCTGGCGCATGGCGTGCTGGGGCAGGAGACGACCGGGCCGGGCGGCTTCGCCATGGCGCTGCGCAGCATCCCGACCATCCTGGGCTATGCCGACCTCCTGAAGCGGGTCAGCCCGGACGCCTGGCTGTTCAACTTCACCAACCCGGCCGGCCTGGTCACCCAGGCGCTGCGCGACGCCGGCCACGACCGGACCATCGGCATCTGCGACGGCGCCAACGCCGCCCAGTCGGCCGTGGCGCGCTGGTTCGACGTGCCGGAGAAGGCGGTGCGCACCGAGGTGTTCGGCCTGAACCACCTGTCCTTCACCCGCCGCGCCGAGATCGGCGGCGAGGACGTGCTGCCGCGCCTGCTGGCCGACGACGCCTTCCTGGCCGCCTCGGCCCAGAAGGTGTTCAGCCCGCGGGTGGTGCGCCGCCACGGGATGTGGATCAACGAGTACCTCTATTACTTCTACTATGCGGAGAAGGCGGTGGAGGCGATCCGGTCGGACGCCCGCACCCGCGGCGAGGAGGTGCGCGACCTGAATCACGGCCTGATCGAGCAGCTGACGGCGCTGGACTGGCGCCGCAACCCGGACAAGGCGCTGGAGGCCTATTACGCCTACGCCCATCGCCGCAACGCCACCTACATGCACTATGCCCAGGAGGGGGCGCCGAGCATGGAGGAGGCCGACCGGGCCCTGGCTGCCGGCGCCCATGCGCCGCCGGGCGACGAGGGCGAGGGCTATGCCGGCGTCGCGCTCGACCTCGTGGATGCGCTGGAGACCGGCAAGCCGCTGTACAGCGGGCTGAACGTGCCGAACCGGGGCGCCATCGAGGGCCTGCGCGACGAGGACGTGGTCGAGGTCAGCTGCGTGGTCGACCGCGACGGGGTGCGGCCGCTGCCGATCGGCCCGATGCCCGAGGCGCAGGCCCAGCTGGTGCACAGCATCAAGCGATACGAGCGGCTGGCGGTGCAGGCGATCCGCGAGCGCGACCGCGACCTGGCTGTCGAGGCGCTGGTGGCGCATCCGCTGGTGCTGTCCTATTCCCGGGCCGAGGCGCTGGTCGACGAGTATCTCGCCGCCCACGCCCCCTATGTCGGCAACTGGCAATGACCGGGCCCGGCCCCGGACTCGACCCCAGCGGCTGCGACGTCGTCGTGGTCGGCGAATACTACTGGGACCTGATCTTCACCGGCTTGCCGGAGGTGCCGCGGCTGGGCGCCGACCTGTTCGCCCGCGGCTTCGCCACCCTGCCCGGCGCCAGCTTCACCACCGCCGCGGCGGCGCACCGGCTGGGGCTGCGCACCGCCTGGGCGGCCGATTTCGGCACCGACCTGTTCAGCCGGCTGGCGCTGGAGGCGGCGCGGACGGAGGGGCTGGACGACCGTCTGTTCCGCCGGTTGGACCAGCCGCTGGAGCGGGTCAGCGCCGCCTTCTCCTTCGCCCATGACCGCGGCTTCGTCAGCTATGCCGTGCGGGACGACCTGCCGCCGACGCCGGAGGCTCTGGCCGACGTCGCGCCGAAGGCCCTGCTGCTGCAGAGCTTCCGGCTGCAGCCGGAGCTGCTGGCCCTGGCCCGGGCGGCGAAGCGGCAGGGGGTGCTGGTCTATCTCGACTGCCAACATGTGCCGCACCGGATCGATTCGCCCGGCGTGGCCGAGCTGTTCCGCGAGATCGACGTCTTCGCCCCGAACGAATCCGAGGCCCTGGCCTTCACCGG
Organism: Inquilinus sp. Marseille-Q2685; assembly: GCF_916619195.1. NCBI lineage: Bacteria > Pseudomonadati > Pseudomonadota > Alphaproteobacteria > Rhodospirillales > Rhodospirillaceae > Inquilinus > Inquilinus sp. Marseille-Q2685. Next base: position 161,024 of record NZ_CAKAKL010000009.1, on the reverse strand, counting down.
CGCGCCGGATGTCAGCGCGGCGCTGGAGCGGCTGTCCGCGATGGTGCCGACCGTGCTGGTCAAGCGAGGGGCCGCCGGCGCCATCGGCGTCAGCCGGGGCGAGCGCTGCGCCGTGCCGGCCCCGGCGGTGACCGTGGTCGACACCACCGGCGCCGGCGACAGCTTCAACGCCGGCTTCCTCTATGGCCGGCTGCGCGGCTTCGACTTCCGCGACAGCCTGGCCCTGGCCGCAAGCTGCGGCGCGCTCGCCACCACCGATTACGGCGGGCGGGCGCTGCCGCGCGAGGCCGAGCTGCTGGCGATGATCCGGCAAGAGGCCCCGGCCTCCACCTGAGTGGCGGGACCAACCCGCCCGGCAACGACAAGATTTCTCAAACAGGGGCTTTGAACGGAGGGACCCGTGAAGATTGCCACCCTATCCCTGACCGCCGCGCTGGCCGCTTTCGCCGCTGGTGGCGCCGCCGGCGGGGCCGAGGCCGCGACGGTGAAGCTGTTCTGCGGCGCCACCGACTACGACCTGTGCAGCAGCGCCGCCGAGGCCTGGGCCAAGCAGAGCGGCAACAGCGTCTCGATCAACAAGATGCCGGCGGTCTGGGACGACGCCGTGCCCCTCTACCAGCAGATGCTGGCGGCGAAGTCGACCGATGTCGACGTGCTGGTGATCGACGTGATCTGGATGGGCATGCTGAAGAACCACCTGCTCGACCTCGGCGCCATGGTGCCGAAGGAGGAGGTGGCGGCGCATTTCCCGACCACGATCGATGCCGCGACCATCGATGGCCAGCTGCTGGCCCTGCCCTGGTACATGGACACCGGCCTGATCTTCTACCGCAAGGACCTGCTGGAGAAATACGGCAAGCCGGTGCCGAAGACCTGGTCCGAGCTGACGGAGACCGCCAAGGCGGTGCAGGACGGCGAGCGCAAGGCCGGCAATGCCGACATGTGGGGCTTCGTCTGGCAGGGCAAGTCCTATGAGGGGCTGACCTGCGACGCCATCGAATGGGTCGCCAGCACCGGCGGCGGCACCATCATCGACGCCAAGGGCGACATCACCATCGACAATCCGAAGGCGGCCCAGGCGCTGGCCCTGGCGCACAGCTGGATCGACACGATCAGCCCGCAGGGCGTGCTGAACTACGACGAGGAGAGCTCCCGCGCCGTGTTCGAGAGCGGCAAGGCCGTGTTCCTGCGCAACTGGCCCTATGTCTGGGGCACCTCGCAGGCCGCGGGCGGCGCGCTGGTCGGCAAGGTCGGGGTGGCGGCGCTGCCGGTCGGCGCCGCGGGCGAGAAGTCGAGCGGCTGCCTGGGCCCCGCCTATCTCGGCGTATCGAAATACTCCGAGAACAAGGAGGCGGCGGTCAGCCTGATCCTCTACATGACGGGCGCCGCCGACCAGAAGCGCCGGGCCATCCAGGGCGCCTACAACCCGACTGTCTCGGCGCTGTACGAGGACCCGGAGGTGCTGGCCAAGCTGCCCTTCCTGAAGGACACGCAGGCCGCCTTCGCCGACAGCATCGCCCGCCCCTCGGCGGTCACCGGCGCCAGCTACAACCGGGTGTCGCAGGCCTTCTCCAAGTCCGTGCATGCGGTGCTGACCGGCGACGAGAAGCCAGACGCCGCCGTCGCCGCCCTGGCCAAGGAGCTGGAGCGCCTGCGCCAGCGGGCGAAGTGGTGACAAGCTGTCCCTGAGTCCATGAGCGCTTCCCTTTTCTTGTCATTGCCGGGCTTGATCCGGCAATCCAGGGCCGCGAAGAGCTGCTCTGGCCGCCCCTGGATGCCCGGGTCAAGCCCGGGCATGACAGAAGGGGGAAGCACGGGAGGGATCGCATGACCGGCCGCGTCGCGCGGTCCCACCGCCGGGCCGGATGGCTGTTCCTGGCACCGACCCTGGCGGCGCTGGTGCTGGTGGCGCTGTGGCCGCTGCTGCGGACGCTGTTCTTCTCCACCACCGACGCCTTCCTAGACGACCCGGCCAATTACGGCTTCGTCTGGCTCGACAACTTCATCGACGTCGCGCGGGACCCGCAATGGTGGCGGGCGGTCGAGAACACGCTGGTCTTCACCATCGTCTCGGTGGCACTGGAGACGCTGCTGGGCCTCGCCATCGCGCTGCTGCTGAACGAGGCGATCCCCGGCCGCGGCGTGCTGCGCGCCGCCATCCTGGTGCCCTGGTCGATCCCGGTCGTGGTCTCGGCCAAGATCTGGGAATGGCTGCTGCACGACCAGTTCGGCATCATCAACCGCCTGCTGATCGACCTGCACCTGATCGACAAGGGCGTGGCCTGGACCGCCGACCCGTCGCTGGCGCTGGGTGTCGTCATCTTCGTCGATGTCTGGATCACCACGCCCTTCATGGTGCTGCTGATCCTGGCCGGGCTGCAGCTGATCCCGGCCGAGATCCACGAGGCGGCACGGGTCGACGGCATCTCCTGGTGGAAGCGGCTGACCTCGATCACCCTGCCGATGCTGCGGGTGCCGATCGGCGTCGCCGTGCTGTTCCGCACCCTGGACGCGCTGCGCATGTTCGACCTGAGCTACGTGCTCGGCGGCAATGGCGACCCGACCATGACCATGACGATCTACGCCCGCAACCACCTGGTCAGCTTCCAGGAGCTGGGCTACGGCTCCGCCGCCTCGACCTGGGTGTTCCTGCTGATCGCGCTGATCGCCATCGTCATCATCGGCGCGATCCGCCTGGACCGGACCAGCATCCGATGACCGTCGCCGCCGCGCCCGATACCGCCCTGGCCCGGGCCGCCGCCCGGTACCGCCGGCGCCGGGTGCTGAAGACCGCCGGGTTGGGCGTCGCCGTCGTCCTGGTGCTGGTCTACACCCTGTTCCCCTACTACTGGGCGATCGTGTCCTCTCTGAAGACCGGGGCCTCGCTGTTCGAGGCGACGCTGCTGCCGGCCTTCGAGCTGGTCTACTACAAGGCGCTGCTGCAGGACCCGGTGTTCCTCGGCTCGATCGTCAACTCGCTGATCGTCGCCGGATCGGCCACCGGGATCTCGCTGCTGCTGGCCATCGGCGCCGCCTACGCGCTCGGCCGGCTGGACTTCCCGCTGCGGCGGACGGTGCTGCTGGTGATCCTGATGATCTCGATCTTCCCGCAGATCGTGGTGCTGTCCGGGATGTTCGAGCTGGTGCGCTGGTTCGGCCTGTACAACCGAGTCGGGTCGCTGACCTTCGCCTATCTGATCTTCACCCTGCCCTTCACCGTCTGGGTGCTGACCGGGTTCATCCAGGACATCCCGCGCGAGCTGGAGGAGGCGGCGCTGATGGACGGCGCCAGCCGCGGCCGGGTGCTGGCCAGCGTGCTGCTGCCGCTGATGGGCCCGGCCCTGGCCTCGACCGGCCTCTTGGCCTTCATCCAGGCCTGGAACGAATTCCTGTTCGCCCTGACCTTCATCCTGTCGGACGAGAACCGCACCGTGCCGGTGGCGATCGCCACCATCTCCGGCGGCAGCCGCTACGAATACCCGTTCGGCCCGATCATGGCGGCGTCGGTGGTGGTGACCCTGCCCCTGATCGCCCTGGTGCTGATCTTCCAGCGCAAGATCGTCGCCGGGCTGACCGCGGGCGCGATCAAGGGATAGGCCCCCGGCCCTCTCCTTGACCAGGACATCTCCAGATGCGCTGATGCCCGAGGTCTCACGACGCCGCGAGGGGGAAATGCATCGCTCGGCTTGGTCTGCCCTTCTTCTCCTGTCCTTGTCCGGGTGCATCAGCGGCCCGGACCACGCCGAGCAGCTGGCCGACGACCGGCAGAAATGCTCCGAGTTCGGCTTTCAGGACGGCACCGACGCCTTCGCCAACTGCATGATGAAGCTCTCGACCCGGCGGCAGGACAGGCAGCCGCCGGATCACGACACGCTGGTGAAGCGCTACCGGTCGCTCAGCATGGAACGGCGCGGCGACGATCGCTATCCGGTCTGCGACGCCGCCCAGATGGACAACGAGCTCGACACCTCGATGAACAAGTGGGTCGGCCCGAACTGTCAGATGGCGCCCGACTGAAGCCGCGTCGCCGCGTCGCTCTCAGCCGCGGGCGACCAGCCCGGCGATCACCTCCGCCGCCTCGACCCGGCCCTTCAGCGCGTGGCGCCCGCCGTCGCGGAACTCGATCCAGCCTTCGTTGAAGCCGTCGAGCATGCGGATGCGCGGCACCGGGTTCGTCATGCCCTGGGAACGGAACAAGCCCTCCCAGCTCTCGCGCGCCACCGGCTCGGCCCGCACCGGCCGGCCGAGCGCGGCGGCGAAGGCGGCGGCCAGGTCGTCCGGCGAGACCCGGCGCGGCCCCTCCAGCTCGACCACGCGCCGGCCGGCCCAGCCCTCGCGGATCAGATCGGCCGCGATGCGCCCGATGTCCGCGGTTGCCACCATCGGCACCGGCCGGCTCGTCGGAGCCAGGAAGCTGCGGATCACGCCCTCGTCGCGCGCCGAGGCCACGTCCCACGCCGCGTTCTCGACGAACCAGGCCGGCCGCAGGACCGTCAGCGGCAGCGGCAGGTCGCGCAGCGCCGCCTCCAGCAGCGTGTGCTGCGACAGCAGGTTGTCGTGGACGGCGTCGGCGCCGATGGTCGACAGCTGCAGCACCCGGCCCGGCCGCGCGGCCGTCAGCGCCCGCACCAGGGCGTCACCCAGCCGGCGCGCCTCGGGATAGCCGGGCTCCGGGTCGAACACCGGCGGCGGCAGGACGAAGACGGCGGTGGCGCCGGTGAAGGCCGTGGTCAGGGCCGCCGCATCGTCCATGCCGGCGACGGCGACCTCGCAGCCCTGCGCCGCCCAGGCCTCGCCCTTGCGCGCATCGCGCAGCACGGCGCGCACCGGCTCGCCGGCGGCCAGCAGATGCCGGGCGAGCGTCCCGCCCACCTGGCCGGTGATTCCCGTGATCGCGTACATCCTCAACCTCCTTCAGCGGATGCCGAAGATCTGGGCCTGCTGCGCTGTTGCCGTGAGCGCCATTGAGTCATAAGACTGGTGACCCGGATTCAACGGAGGGCGCGATGGCCTTCGACGGTCGCGTGATCTCGACCATCGGCGTGCTGGCCGCGGTGGTGGAAGGCGGCAGTTTCGCCCGCGCGGCCGAGGCGCTGGGCCTGTCCCGTTCCGGCGTCAGCCGGGCCGTGGCGCGGCTGGAGGCGCGGGTCGGGGTGCGGCTGCTGGACCGCACCACACGGGCCGTCGCCCTGACCGACGAAGGCCGCCGGCTCTATTCCGAGATCGCGCCGCTGCTGGCCGGGATCGAGGATGCCGTGACCGTCACCTCCGGCTCCGCCGTCGCCGTGTGCGGCCGGCTGCGGGTGAATGTCGACGCCTTCTTCTCGCGCCTGCTGTTCACACCGCACATCCCGGAGTTCCTGTCGCTGTATCCCGAGCTGACGCTGGAGCTGGTGGCCAAGGACCAGATCGGCGACCTGGTGGGCGAGGGCTTCGACATCGCGGTGCGCTTCGGCCACCCGCCGGATTCCGCCCTGGTGTCGCGCAAGCTGCTGGAGACGCGGACGATCACCGTGGCCTCGCCGGCCTATGTCGCGGCGCATGGCCGGCCGCTGGCCCCGGCCGACCTGGCCCGCCACGCCTGCATCCAGGTGCGCGACTCCGCCTCCGGCCGGCCGATCGACACCTGGTCGTATCGCCGCGGCGCCGAGGTGGCGGAGGTGCGGGCGACCGGCCGGCTGATGGTGGCGGAGTTCGGCACCATGCTCGGCGCCTGCCTCGAGGGCGTCGGCATCGCCCGGGTCAAGGCGATCGGCGTGCGGCGCCTGATCGACCGCGGCGAGCTGGTCGAGCTGCTGCCGGACTGGACCGGCGAGAGCTTCCCGCTCACCGCGCTGTACCCGTCGCGCCATCTGCCCCCGGCCAAGGTGCGGGCCTTCATCGACTTCGTGCAGTCGCGCCTGGGATCGGGCGCCGCGGCCGAAACGCAGGACGCCGCCTAGACCGCCCGGGCGAGGGGCGCCGGAACAGCATCCGCCGATTCCACGATCAGCCGGCCGAGCTCGCGCGCGCAGGGCAGGGTGGCGCCGGGCCGCCAGATCAGGGCGAACTCCACCTCCGGCAGCGGCGGCAGGCCGTGGCGGTCGAGGATCTTCATCCCGGGCTCGATCTCGTCGCGGGCGATCATCGAGGCGGCCAGCCCCGCCAGCACCGCCGCCCGCAGCCCATGCTGGTTTCCCGAGGTGAAGCCGATGTGCCACTCGACGCCCGACGCGGTGATGGCGTCGACCGCGATGGCGCGGCAGGGGCAGGGCGGCGGGGCGAGCGCGAGCGGCAGCGACGTCCCCGGCGCCCAGTCGAAGCTGTCGGCCGCGGCCCAGACGAACTGCGTCCGCTTCAGCACCGTGCCGCCGGTCTCGCCCGGGCGCGACATCACCACGGCGAGATCGAGCTCGCCGGCCTCGACCTTGGCGCGCAGGTCGAGGCAGACGCTGACCGCCACCTCCAGCCGCACCTGGGGAAAATCGCGGGCATAGCGGCGCAGGAGCTGCGGCAACCGGTCGCCCAGAAAATTCTCCGGCACGCCGAAGCGGACGACGCCGGAGACCGCGGAGGGCAGGAAGCGCCGGGTCAGCGCCTCCTGCGCCTGCAGGATCTGCTCGGCATGGCGCAGGAACTCCTGGCCGTCCTCGGTCAGCAGCAGCTTGCGCGTGGTGCGTTGCAGCAGCGGCCGGCCGATCTGCTCCTCCAGCCGCCGGATCTGGTGGCTAACGGCCGACTGGGTCAGGTGCAGCCGTTCGGCCGCGCGGGTGAAGCCGCCGGAATCATGGACGGCCACGAAGGCGCGCAGCAGGGCGGGATCGAAGTCCATTCGCTAAATATATGATGGCGGAAAATGGACGCCACAAAATTAATTCATTTCCATCATGAAAGCCGATTGACCAGATTCACGTCCAGGCCCGATCGAGCACCCCACCGATACCCTCCGCGCCGGCACCGGTCCGCGCAAGCGATTGCGCGGCGGCGCGGCCCGTCGCTTCGAGAGAAGGATCATGGCTCTGTCCCCCTCCGCCCGGAACATGGCCGCGCTGGTCGGCGTCTGCCTGGCGTCGCTGATGTTCGGCCTCGAGATCTCCAGCGTGCCGGTGATCCTGCCGACCCTGGAAACCGCGCTGCCCGCCGATTTCCGCGGGCTGCAATGGATCATGAACGCCTACACCATCGCCTGCACCACGGTGCTGATGGCGACCGGCACCCTGGCCGACCGTTACGGCCGCAAGCGCGTCTTCGTGATCACCACAGTCGCCTTCGGCGCCACCTCGCTGATGTGCGGCCTGGCCGGCAGCGCATCGCTGCTGATCGTCGCCCGCTTCCTGCAGGGGCTGGCCGGCGGCGCCATGTTCACCTGCGTGGTCGCGATCATCTCGCACCAGTTCCAGGACGGACGCGAGCGCGGCCGCGCCTTCACCACCTGGGGCGTGATCAGCGGCGTCGGTCTCGGCTTCGGCCCCATCATCGGCGGGCTGATCGTCACCTGGTCGAACTGGCAATGGGTGTTCCTGATCCATGTGCCGCTGACGATCCTCGCCCTGATCCCGGCCGTGGCCGGCATCCGCGAATCGCGCGACCCGCATGCGCAGAGGCTGGACGTCGCCGGCATCGCCACCCTGACGCTGGCGGTGTTCGGCCTGGCCTATCTGATCACCCAGGGGGCGGAGCTGGGCCGCGCCACGGCGATCGGGCTCGCCGTCCTGACCGTCGCCAGCTTCGCCGCCTTCGTGGTGGCGGAACGGGTCAGCCCGCACCCGATGTTCGACTTCTCGGTGTTCCGGATCCGCCGGTTCAGCGGCGCGATCATCGGCTGCATCGGCATGAACTGCTGCTACTGGCCGTTCATGATCTACCTGCCGATCTACTTCCAGGGCGGGCTCGGCCTCGACAGCCGGACCGTCGGCCTTCTGCTCCTCGCCTACACCATCCCGTTCCTGGTCACGCCGCCGCTGGCCGACCGCCTGCTGCAGCGCCGCGGCCCGCGCATGATCATCCCGTTCGGCATGGCCGTGATGGGGACCGGCTTCCTGCTGATGTGGCTCGGCAGCGGCGTCGAGCAGGCGGGCTGGCTGACCGTGCTGCCCGGCACGCTGCTGGCCGGCATCGGCCTCGGCCTGACCAGCACGCCGGTGACCAACACCACCACCGGCTCGGTTCCCAGCAACCGGGCAGGCATGGCGTCCGGCATCGACATCAGCGCCCGGCTGATCACGCTGGCCATCAACATCGCGGTGATGGGGCTGATCCTGGTGGAAGGGATCCGCTGGTCGCTGCCGGACGCCGTGGCCGGCGCCTTCGACGCGGCGCAGCTGCAGGCACTGACCGCTTCCGTCGCCGCCGGCAATCTCGGCGCGCTGCCGCAGGCCTATCCGGCGCTGGCGACGCTGGACCCGTCGGGAGCGGCCGTCCACGAGGCGCTGGTCGAGGGCTTCGGCTGGGTGATGCTGTATGGCGGCATCGGCGCCTGGGCCCTGGCCGCGGTCAGCTTCGCGATCTTCGGCCCGGCACAGACGGCCCGCAGCCACGCGACGGCCGGCGCCGCGGCAGATTAGCTGATGGTCCCCTCGCGCAGCGCCGCGACCAGCGCGTCGCAGCCGGCCTCGACCAAGTCCAGCACATGCTCGAAATCGGCGCTGCCGCCGTAATAGGGGTCGGGCACGTCCCGCCCCTCCAGCCCCGGCGCGTGGTCGAGGAACAGGCCGACCCGGCCGGGACCGGCGACCGCGAGGCGGCGCATCCGGTCGAGATGCGTATGGTCCATCGCCAACAGCAGGTCGAAGCGGCGGAAATCCGCGCGCTCCAGCTTGCGGGCGCGCAACGGCAGCAGGTCGTAGCCGCGGGCCGCCGCCGCCCGGATCGCCGGCGGATGCGGCGGCTCGCCGGCATGGAAGCCGTGAGTGCCGGCGCTATCGACCGCGTGGTCCAGGCGGGCGGCGGCGGGCTTGGCCCGCATCACCGCCTCGGCGGTCGGCGAACGGCAGATGTTGCCGGTGCAGACGAACAGGATACGCATGCCGCCTGGATAGTCGGGGCGAACCCAGGCGGCAAGGCGACCAATGGTCAGAGGCCGACTTCCTTCATCCCTTCCTCGGTATAGCGCTCGCCGGCAACGGCGCCGGGCGCGAACAGGGCGTCGAGCGCCGCCACCTGGTCCGGGGTCAGCCGGATCGAGGCGGCCGCGGCGTTCTCGGCCAGATAGGCGCGGCGCTTGGTGCCCGGGATCGGCACGACGTGGCGGTGCCTGGACAGGAGCCAGGCCAGCGCCACCTGGGCCGGCTTGGCGCCGAGGTCGAAGGCGAAATCCGTCAGCGCCTCGGCCAGACGCCGGTTCTGCGCCAGCGCCTCCCCGGCAAAGCGTGGGGTGCGGCGGCGGAAATCGTCCGGCGCCAGGGACGAGGTGTCGGTGACCGCCCCGGTCAGGAAGGCGCGGCCGAGCGGCGAATAGGCGACGAAGGTCGTGCCCAGCTCGCGGCAGGCCTGCAGTATCCCTTCCTCCGGCTCGCGGCTCCACAGCGAATACTCGCTCTGCACCGCCGCGATAGGGTGGACCGCATGGGCCCGGCGCAGCGTGTCGACCGAGATCTCGGACAGGCCGATCTGGCGCACCTTGCCGGTCCGCACCAGCTCCGCCATCGCGCCGACCGCTTCCTCGATCGGCACCTCGGGGTTGCGGCGATGCATGTAGTAGAGGTCGATGACGTCGGTGCCGAGACGCTTCAGCGAGGCCTCGCAGGCGGCGCGGATATAGGCCGGGGAGTTGTCGATCCGGCGCTCGTAGCGGCCGGGCTCGCGCACGATGCCGAACTTCGTCGCCAGCACCACCTGGTCGCGCCGGCCCTTGAGGAAGCGGCCGACCAGCTCCTCATTATGCCCCGACCCGTACATGTCGGCGGTGTCGAGGAAGTCGATGCCGTGCTCCAGCGCCGCGGCGAGGGTGTCGAGCGACTGCGCGTCATCGCGCAGCCCGTAGAATTCGGACATGCCCATGCAGCCGAGACCGATGGCGGAGACGGTGGTGCCGTCCTGGCCGAGAGAGCGTCTGTCCATGGTCCTTCTCCTTGCTTCGGAGGCCGCCGGTCGCGCGGACCGCTGCGGCACGAACGGAGAATGGGGATTGGGCGATCATGCGATAATCCGTAGAGATGTGCATGAGCCGATGAATGAGACTCAGCAATGACTCGCCTCGACCTGCCCGAGCTGGCCGCCTTCGCCGTGGTGGCGCGGCATCGCAGCTTCCGCCGCGCGGCGGTCGAGCTGGGCGTCTCCGCCTCCGCCGTCAGCCATGCGATCCGCGGGCTGGAGGAGCGGCTGGGCGTGCGCCTGCTGAACCGCACCACCCGCAGCGTCAACCCGACCGAGGCCGGGGAGCGGCTGCTGGCCCGGCTGCAGCCCGCCTTCCGCGACATCGTCGAGGCGGTGGAGGAGGTGAACCAGTTCCGCCACAGCCCGGTCGGCACGCTGAAGATCAACGCCTCGATCCCGGCGGCAGCGCTGGTGCTGGCGCCGATGGTGGACGATTCCTGACGGCCTATCCCGACATCCGGCTGGAGATCGCGGTCGACAGCGCGCTGGTCGACGTCGTCGCCAGCGGCTTCGATGCCGGCATCCGCCTGGGCGAGCAGCTGGAGCGCGACATGGTGGCGGTGCGCTTCGGCGGCGAGCAACGGATGATCGTGGTCGCCGCCCCGTCCTATCTCGCCGGCCGGGCGCCGCCGCAGACGCCGCGCGATCTGGCCGAGCATCGCTGCATCGGCTACCGCTTCCCGAGCGGCCAGGTCTATGCCTGGGAGTTCGAGAAGGACGGGCGGGAGCTGACGGTGCCGCCCGCCGGGCCGCTGATCGTCGACGAGCAGTGGCTGATCATCCGCTCGGCGCTGGACGGCGCCGGCCTGGCCTTCGTGTTCGAGGGGATGGTCAAGGCAGAGCTGGCGGAAGGGCGGCTGGTCCCGCTGCTGCTGGACTGGTCGCCGCCCTTCCCGGGCTTCTTCCTGTACTATCCGCGCCAGCGCCAGATGCCGGCGACGCTGCGCGCCTTCGTCGACTTCGTGCGCGCCGACAACGTCAGTCGTTCACGGGAATGACCGAGCCCTGGTAGCGGTCGCGGATGAACTTCGCCACCGCCGGCGAGGTCAGCACCTGCGCCAGCCGCCTGACCCGCGGATCGTCCGCCAGCTTCGGCGTGGTCACCAGGATGTTGGCGTAGGGGTTGCCCTCGGCCTTCTCCAGCCCCAGCGCGTCCTTGGCCGGGCTGAGGCCGGCCTCGAGCGCGTAGTTGCCGTTGATCACCGCCAGGTCGACATCGTCCAGCGCCCGCGGCAGCAGCGCCGCTTCGACCTCCAGCACCTTCAGGTGCTTCGGATTCTCGGCGATGTCGTTCGGCGTCGCCAGCTGCTTGTCCGGCTCGGCGAAGCCGTCCTTCAGCCGGATCAGCTTCTGGTCCTGCAGCAGATAGAGGGCGCGGCTGAGATTGGTGACGTTGTTCGGCACCGCCACCGTGCCGCCGTCCTTCACCTCGGCGAAGCTCTTGGCCTTGCGGGAATAGACGCCGAGCGGCTCGATATGCACCGACGCGGCGACGGCGAAGGTCTCGTCCAGCGCCTCCTCCTGCGAGCGCAGATAGGGCAGGTGCTGGAAGTAGTTGGCGTCGACATCGCCATGCGCCAGCAGCTCGTTCGGGTTCACCGCCGTCGACAGCTCGACGATCTCCAGCTTCAGCTCGGGCGCCTGGCTCTGCACGAAGGCCAGGATCTCGGCATGCGGCACGGCGTCGGCCGCGACCTTCAGCGGCGCGTCCTGCGCCAGGGCGGCGCCGGCCAGGGCGAAGGGCAAGGCGGCAGCGATCGCCGCCCGCGCCAGGCGGGCGGTCAGAGTACGGATCATGATGGACCTGTGAGTTTAGGTGGCGCGGCGTGTTCAGGCGGTGACGGCTTGGGCCGCCAGCACATCGGCGTAGTGGCGCTGCGCCACGTCGGGGTGGGAGCGCAGCCGGCCCTTCAGGTAGTTCGGCCCGACATCGTGGAACAGCGGGTTCTGCGGGTCGCTGGCCGGGCCGCGCGCCTCCGCCGCCAGGGCCGGCGGCAGGTCGAGCAGCGGCACGGTGGCATCGAGCCGGGCGCCGAGGAAGAAGGCGACCGACAGCCGGTCGGTGCCGGCCGGCGGCGTGATCACCCGGTGCACCGTGGCGCGGAGATAGCCGTTGGTGGCGAGCTCCAGCAGCTCGCCGATATTGACCACGAAGGTGCCCGGCACCGGCTCGGCGTCGATCCAGCGCCCGTCCTCGCCCTCGACCTGCAGGCCGCGCTGGGTATCCTGCAACAGCAGGGTCAGGAACCCCGAATCCTTGTGCGCGCCGACGCCCTGGCTGCTGCCGGTGGCCTCGCGGCCGGGGTAGCGGATGATCTTGATGTGCTGGTTCGGCGTGTCGCCATAGATCGATTCCAGCGCGTCCTCCCGCTGGCCCAGCGCCGCGGCGAAGGCTTCGAGCAGGCGGATCGCCACCCGCGTCAGCTCCGCCTGCCAGCGCAGCAGCACGGCCTTCAGCTCCGGCTGCGCCGCCGGCCACTGGTTCGGGCCCTGCAGCCGCAGCCAGGGCGGCACGCCCGGACCCTGCGGGATCGCCGGCCGTTCGGCCCCGATGTCGAACTGCTCGCGCCAGTCCGGCTCGCCGCGCGTCCGCTCCCACGCCGCGCGGGTGTAGCCGCGGAAATGCGGCGAATGCACCATCTCGATCGCCAGCTTGTCGGCCTCGGGCAGGGCGAAGAAGCGGCGGGCCTCGGCCTTCACCTGCGCCACCAGCGACTCCGGCACGCCGTGCCCGCCGAGGTAGAAGAAGCCGACGTCCCGGGCAGCCGCGCGCAGCTGGTCCAGGAAGGCCTGGCGCGCTTCCGGACCGGCATCGAGCCGGGACAGGTCGAGCAGCGGGAGGGCTAGGGTGGCGGTGGTCATGGCAGCCTCGGGCAGAAAGAGCGGCGCGCCGTCGCGCGATCCGTCAATTTACATATCTCGACAGCATGTAGATTAATATAACAATATTTATTTGTTTATTCGGCATGCCGAATCAGGAACGGCCGCGCCGTTCCGTCAGCGCCGCCAGCTCAGGCGGCGGCACGGGCCGGAGGGTCTCATAGGCCAGCCGCACCGCTGCGGCGCCGTGGGTGCGCTCCAGCCGCCGGACGGTGAAATGGGCCTTCGCCAGGCGCCGGAAATGCTCCAGGAAGGCCAGGTTGACCGCGGCGCCGGCGGCGGCGCCCAGCACCGGGGCGGCCTGCGCCGACAGCTTCAGCAGCACCGGGCCGCTGAAGCGGGCGGCGACCATCGAGACCAGCCGCGGCATCACCGAGGCCGTGGCGTTCGGCACCACCCGGGCCAGGGCGATCCGGGTGGCGAGATAGCCGGTCTCGACCGCGTCGTCGGCCGGGTCGGGCCGGCCCATGGCGAAGACCTTCAGGCATTCGATCGCCGTTTCCGGGGTGGACGGATCCTCGCCCGCCGCCTTCGCCTCGGCCGCGATCTGCCGCAGCAGCAGGGCGGTCGAGACCGGCAGCTCCAGGAGCGTGCCGGGCAGGCCGAAGCCGCCCCCCGCGGCGCCGCTGGCCGCGGCCAGGCCGCGATGCAGCCAGGCCTCCGGTCCGCGCGGCATCCGGCGGCCGGGGCCGCTGTGCAAGGCCGCCCTGAGCGCCGTGGCCAGGGCGCGGCGGACGGCCGCGTCCAGGACCTTCTGCACGCCGGACGGCAGGTTGCGCTTCAGCGCCTCGACCGGAGTGCCCGCCATGGCCGACAGGCGCGCCACCAGCGTGTCGTGGTCGAGCACCGCCTTCGCCGCGGCCAGCTCGGCCAGGGCATCGGGCGGCAGGGGCAGCGGGGCGGGGAGTGCGGCGGTGGTCATAGCGCAAAGATTGGGGGCCGCGGCGCGGCGACAAGAGCCGTTGAGCCTCGGCGGCGGCCTCGCCATGATCGGCGCATGACGCGCGCAAAGCCCATTGGGACCGGCGATCCGGTCGTGATCCTGACCGGGGCCGGCATCTCGAAGGAGAGCGGCCTCGACACCTTCCGCGACGCCGGCGGGGTGTGGACCCGCGTGCGGCTGGAGGATGTGGCCACGCCCGAGGCCTTCGCCCGCGACCCGGACCGGGTGCACGGCTTCTACAATGCCCGGCGCCGCACCCTGGCCGATCCCGCGGTGCAGCCCAATGCGGCGCATGCGGCGCTGGTGCGGCTGGAGCGCGAATGGCCGGGCCCGGTGCTGCTGATCACCCAGAATGTCGACGACCTGCATGAGCGCGCCGGCAGCCGCCGCCTGATCCACATGCATGGCGAGCTCGGCCGCGTCCGCTGCCTGTCCTGCGATACCGGCCGCGCCTGGGCCGGCGACCTGTCGGTCGACACGCCCTGCCCCGGCTGCGGCGAGGCCGGCGGGATGCGGCCGGACGTGGTCTGGTTCGGCGAGATGCCGCGGGCGATGGAGCAGATCGAGGCGGCGCTGGCCGGCTGCCGGCTGTTCGTGTCGATCGGCACCTCCGGCACGGTCTACCCGGCCGCCGCCTTCGTCCACCAGGCCCTGGACGCCGGGGCGCTGACGGTCGAGCTGAACCTGGAGCCCGGCCAGGTCTCCGACCTCTTCGAGATCCGCCGCCACGGCCCGGCGACACGGCTGGTGCCGGCGTTCGTCGACGCGCTGCTCTCCGGCCGGCCGCTCGCAGAGCGATGACCGAGACCCTGACCGAGGCCCTGGCGGCGGCCCGGGCCTGCCGGATCTGCGCCGGCCGGTGGCCGCATGCGCCGCGCCCGGTGCTGCGCGCCACCACGACCGCCCGGCTGCTCATCGTCGGCCAGGCACCGGGCGCGCGGGTGCACGCCTCCGGCCTGTCCTGGACCGATGCCAGCGGCGACCGGCTGCGGCAGTGGCTCGGCCTCGACCGCGACGCCTTCTACGACGAGGACCGCGTCGCGCTGGTGTCGATGGGGCTGTGCTTCCCCGGCACCAACCCGAAGGGCGGCGACCATCCGCCGCCGCGGATCTGCGGCGATACCTGGCACCCGCGGCTGCGGCCGCTGATGCCCGGCATCCGGCTGACTCTGCTGGTCGGCAGCATGGCCCAGGCCTTCTATCTCGGCCCCCGCCGCCGGCCGAGCGTGGCGGAAACGGTCGCCGCCTGGCGCGACTATCTGCCGGAGTTCCTGCCCCTGCCGCACCCGAGCTGGCGCAACACCGCCTGGCTGCGGCGCAATCCCTGGTTCAAGGCAGAACTTCTGCCGGTGCTGCGGGTTAGAGCCGCGGCGGCGCTGGCGGGGGAACGGTGACGACCCTTCCGCCGTTCTCGGATTTGCCCTCAGGACCGACCCGGATGAAGATCGAACAGCCGAAGGTTCCCGCCGAGCTTCCGGCGCCCAACAGCCGCAACGGCAACGGCCATATCCCGGAGATGCCGCTGCCGGACGACCCGAAGACGGTGTTCCTCGGCGTCCTGTGCCTCCTGGCCGTGCTCGGGGCGCTGCTGTTCGCGCGCGACATCGTGCTGCCGGTGGTGCTCGCGGTGGTGCTGAAGCTGCTGCTGCAGCCGCTGGTGCGCCTGCTGGAGCGGGTCAGCGTGCCCCGGGCCATCGCCGCGCTGGCCGCGATCGCGCTGCTGCTGGTCATCGCCATCGGCGTCGGCACGCTGCTGACCAGCCCGGCCGCAGAATGGGCCGGCAACCTGCCGAACGAATGGCCGGCGCTGCAGGCGAAGTTCGCCTTCCTGGCCCAGCCGCTGCAGACCTTCGTGGCGCGGCTGGAGCAGATCGGCGTGCGCTTCGGCGACGCCGGCACGCTGCTGGCGCACCCGACCGACATCGTCACCGCGGTCTTCGCCGGCACCGGGCTGATCGCCTCGCACCTGTTCGAGACGCTGCTGGTCCTGTTCTACCTGCTGGTGTTCGGCGAGACCTTCCTGCGCCGCTTCGTCGAGATCCTGCCGACCTTCGTGGAGAAGCGGGAGGCGGTGTCGATCTCGCTGCAGATCGAACGCGACCTGTCCTCCTACCTCCTGACCGTCACCGTGATCAACGCGCTGGTCGGCGTCGCCACCGGGCTGGTGATGTGGGCCTGCGGCATCCCCGCAGCGGTGCTGTGGGGCGCCGTCGCCTTCTGCCTGAACTTCGTGCCCATCCTGGGCCCGATCTGCGGCATGGTGCTGTTCCTGGCGGTCGGGCTGGTGGCCGAGGGGCCGGCCTGGACCGCGGCGCTGCCCGCCCTGCTGTATCTCGGCATCCATATCGCCGAGGGCGAATGGATCACCCCGACGGTGCTGGCGCGGCGCTTCACCATCAACCCGGTGGCGGTGATCCTGGCCCTGATCTTCTGGTACTGGATGTGGGGCGTGCCAGGCGCGATCCTCGCCGTGCCGATGCTGGCGATCATCAAGATCATCTGCGACCGCGTGCGGCCCCTGCGCGCCTTCGGGCACCTGCTGGAGGGGTAGCGCCTCAGCCCTCCTGATCCGCCTCCCGCTCCAGCGCCTCCATGTCGTCGTCGGAGAAGCCGAAATGATGGCCGATCTCGTGGATCAGGACATGGCGGACGACATGGCCGAGATCCTCGCCGGTCTCGCACCAGTAGTCGAGGATCGGCCGGCGGTAGAGGAAGATCATGTCGGGCCTGGTCGCGATCGCGAAGGTCTTCTGCCCGAACGGCGTGCCGGTGTAGAGGCCGAGCAGGTCGAACGGGCTTTCCAGCCCCATCTCGTCCAGCACCTCGTCGTCCGGGAAGTCTACCACCTGGATGGCGACGCCGCGGACCATGGCGCGCAGCCGCGCCGGGATCCGCTCGAACCCCTCCTCCGCCAGCTCGATCAGGTCGTCGGTCGACGGCGGCTCAGTGAAGCCGGGTTTCCGGAACGTGCTCATCGCGGCGCCAGCCGCACGGCGCCGTCGAGGCGGATCACCGAACCGTTCAGCATCTCGTTGGCGGCGATGTGGAGGACCAGCTGCGCGAACTCCTCCGGCCGGCCCAGGCGCTGCGGGAACAGGGTGGTGGCGATCAGGCTGTCCTGCACCTGCTGCGGCATCGCCTCGATCATCGGCGTGCCGATCAGCCCCGGCGCCACGGTCATCACCCGGATGCCGCTCCTGGCCAGCTCGCGCGCCGCCGGCAGGGTCAGCCCGACCACCCCGCCCTTGGAGGCGGAATAGGCGACCTGGCCGACCTGGCCCTCGGTGGCGGCGACCGAGGCGGTGGCGACGAACAGGCCGCGCTCGCCCGAGGCGCTGGCCGCCTCCGGCAGCGGCTCCTCCGCCGCCATGGCCGCTGCGGCCAGGCGCAGCAGATGGAAGGTGCCGAGCAGGTTGACCCGGATCACCCGCTCGAACAGCGCCGGGTCGTGCGGCCCGTCGCGACCGACCAGCCGGGCGCCCGGGGCGATGCCGGCACAGGCGACGGCGATCCGCGCCGTGCCGTGCGCCGCCCGCGCCTGCTCCAGCGCCGCGGCCACGGACTCGCCGTCGCCGACGTCGCAGGCCATGGCCAGGCCGCCGATCTCGCGCGCCACCGCCTCGGCCGCGTCGCGGTTGAGGTCGAGCAGCGCCACCTTCGCGCCCGCCGCGGCCAGGGCGCGGGCGGTCGCCGCCCCCATGCCCGACCCCGCCCCGGTGACCACCGCCGCCAGACCCTCGACCTTCATGCCGTCTCTCCACCAGAATTGGCACCCGGATGCCCTGCCCCTGGGTAGCAGATCGCCGCCCCGGTTGCGACCGGGCCGAACGCCGCTATGCTCGCCGGATCGACGAGGGAGGAGAGCCATGCAGTTCCTGGTGATCGCGAAGGACGGCACCGATGCCGAGGCCCCGGCCCGGCGCCTGGCGGTGCGCGAGCAGCATCTGGTCGGCGCCCGCCGGCAGGCCGAGGAGGGCGTCATCGTCGCCGGCGGCGCGATCCTGGACGACGAAGGCCGGATGATCGGCTCCAGCGTGATCTACGAGGTGCCGGACCGGGCGGCGCTGGACGCCTTGCTCGCCGTCGACCCCTATGTCACCGGCGGGGTGTGGCGGGACATCGAGATCAGGCCGTTCCGGCTGGCCGTCCGCTCGAAGGGCTGACCAGCAGCCGGAAGGCCGCCAGGGCGCCGAGCGTCGTCAGCAGCACGGCCAGCGCCATCGGCAGCCCGTCGGTGCCGGTGGCGTGGCCGATGGCGATGCCGACCAGGGCCGCCAGCGTCATCTGCAGGAAGCCCATCAGCGCCGAGGCCGTGCCGGCCATGGCTGGGAACGGCGCGATCGCCCCGGCGATGGCGTTGGGCAGCGTCAGGCCGACGCCGATCATCACCACGAAGAACGGGCCGACCACCGCCCAGACGGTGAACACGCCGGCCGCGGCCAGCCCCGCCATCGCCGCGGCGCCGGCCAGCATCACCAGGGTGCCCATCGCGATCATCCGGTCGATGCCGAGGCTGAGCGTCAGGCGGCCGGAGCTGAAGGTGCCGCAGATATAGCCGACGCAGACGATGCCGAAGCAGGCGCCGTAGACCGGCGGCGACAGGCCGAGCATGCCGGACAGCACGAAGGAGGAGCCGGAGATGAAGGTGAAGATCGCGCTGTAGCTGCAGGCGACGATCGCGACATAGCCGAGATAGCGGCGATGGCGCAGCAGGCTGGCATAGTTGCGGGCCAGACGGGTCGGGCTGGTGGCCAGCGGGTCGCGGTGGCGGTTGCTCTCCCCGAGCAGCCCGAGCACCGAGGCCAGCATCAGGGCGCCGAAGCCGACCAGCAGCCAGAAGGTCGCCTGCCAGCCGAAGGCCTGCTGCAGCACGCCGCCGATGATCGGCCCGATCGCCGGCGCCAGCGCCATCGACATCGACATATAGGCCAGGATGCGGGCCGAGCGTTCCGGCCCGTACAGGTCGCGCACCACGGCCCGGCCCAGCACCGGCCCGCAGCAGGCGCCGAGCGCCTGCAGCAAGCGGCACAGGATCAGCATCTCGATCGAAGTGGCCAGCGCGCAGGCGACGCTGGCGGCGGTGAAGATCGACACCCCGGCCAGGATCGCCGGGCGCCGGCCGAACCGGTCGGAGACCGGGCCGTAGACCAGCTGCGCCACGGCGAAGCCGACCAGGAAGACGCTGAGCGTCAGCTGCACGGTGGCGACGTCGGTGTCGAAGGCCGTGACCAAGGCCGGCAGCGACGGCAGGTAGACATCCGTCGACATCGGCCCGAAGCCGGTCAGCAGGGTCAGGACGACGGCGATGATCGCCGAGGGCTGCATGCCCCCCGTTCCGACAACCCGGTCAGCCATAGAGATGCAGGTCCTGTCCCTTGGCCTTCAGCCAGGCGCGGCAGCGGTCGGCGTCCGGGTGCAGCCGGTCGACCACGGCCCAGAAGCGCGCGGAATGGTTCATCTCGACCAGATGCGCGACCTCATGCGCCACCACGTAGTCGAGCACTGCCTCGGGCGCCAGAAGCAGCCGCCAGGAATAGCTGAGCCGCCCGCTGGAGGCGCAGCTGCCCCAGCGGCTGCGGGTGTCGCGCACCGTCACCGCGGCGACGGTGACGCCCAGCTTCAGCGCCGCCGCGCGGCTGCGGACCAGCAACTGCCGTCGCGCTTCCGCCCGCAGCCAGGCGGCCAGGCGGGCGCCGACATGCTCGGCCGGGCCGCCGATGCGAATCTCGCCGGCCCCGAGTCGCACCGTGCGGCCAGCGGCGGGGTCGTGTATGATTTTATGCAGGGCGCCGAGGATCGGGACCTCGGCGCCCGGCAGGAACGGGGTTCGGCCGGGCATGGCGGCCCGGCGGCGGCGCACCCAGTCGGCGTGGCGGTTGACGAAATCCGCGATCACCTGCGCCGGCACCCGGGGCGGCGCCACCACGATCACCTCGCCCAGCGCGGGGTCGAGCCGCAGCGACAGGCGCCGCGCCCGGGCATTGCGGCGCAGCGCCACCGGCCGGTCGAGCCCGGTCACGGCGAGAAGGGCGGGAGGAGCTTCGGTCCGGCTGGGCATGGCCGGACCATAGACGGGCCAGAGCCGCAGGGGAATCGCGCTTGCGATAAATGCAATGATATTGTGTTGTTTATTCAACTAACAACCTCTGTTGATAGTTAATTGTGTTGACTTCGCTCCACGAGCTGTGAAAACCTCACTCTCGTCGGTCCTGTCGTGGATCGCGCCGCGGCAATTTTCGGTGAAGCTTGCGCCGCGTCACCAAACGCTAAGCGCCACGACCGGGTTCGTGGTCTCGAGGAGTCGAAGTCCATGTCTCTCTTCTGCGATCCCGGCTGTCGCGGCCAAGCCTGAGCCCCGCCCGTTCCCCCATTCCATAACGGCGCCCCGGCCGACTGATCCGCGCTCCCCCATCGGTATCGATGCGCGACCGGCCCCGCGTGTGCGTCTGCCCGTTCGAGGACTACCCCGAATGTTCGTCCAGATCCTGCGATGGTCCCTGTTGGCCGGTGCGGCCGCCATCGTCATCGGCAACTACGCCCGGGCCGAAGAGCCGCTGACCATCGGCTACCAGAGCACGGTCGAGCCGGCGAAGGTGGCGCAGGCCGACGGCCTGTACGAGAAGGCGATCGGCCGTCCGCTCGAATGGCGCAAGTTCGACAGCGGCGCCGAGGTCATCGCCGCCATCGCCTCCGGCGGGGTCCAGATCGGCTATGTCGGGTCCAGCCCGCTGGCCGCCGCGGCCAGCCGCGAGCTGCCGATCCGCACCATCCTGGTCGCGATCGGGATCGGCGACGCCGAGGCGCTGGTGGTGCGCAACGGCGCCGGCATCGACACGCCGGCCGACCTGGCCGGCAAGACCGTGGCCGTGCCCTTCGTCTCGACCACCCATTACAGCCTGCTGGCGGCGCTGAAGCACTGGGGCATCGATCCCGCCTCGGTCCGGATCCTGAACCTGCGGCCGCCGGAGATCGCGGCCGCCTGGCAGCGCGGCGACATCGATGCCGCCTATGTCTGGGACCCGGCGCTGGGCAAGATCAAGGAGAGCGGCAAGGTCCTGGTCACCTCGACCGAGGTCGCCAGCTGGGGCGCGCCGACCTTCGACGCCTGGATCGCCCGCGCCGACCTGATCGCGGCGGACCCCAAGGCGGTGCAGGCCTTCGCCGACGTGACCTTGAAGGAATACGCGGCCTATCGCGCCGACCCGAAGGCGTGGAGCGCGGAGTCGGCGGAGGTCGCCAAGATTGCCAGGCTGACCGGGGCGAAGCCGGAGGAGATCCCGGCCCTGCTGCAAGGCAGCGTCTTCCCGGTGAAGGCGGAGCAGGCCGGCCCCGCGCTGCTGGGCGGCGGTACGGCCAAGGCGATCGCGGACACCGCGACTTTTCTGAAGGAGCAGGGCAAGATCGACCAGGCGCTGGAGGATTACGCGCCCTATGTCGACGCCCGCTTCGTCGCCACCACCACGGCGACGAACTGAACCGGGCGCAGGAGAGGCCCATGTCGGTTCTGGCGGTGAATGCCGTCTCGGTGACCTATCCTTCGGCGGAAGGCGATATCCGCGCGCTGGATCGGCTCACCCTCGCGATCGAGCCGGGCGAGTTCGTCGTCGCCCTCGGCCGGTCGGGATGCGGCAAGACCACGCTGTTGAACCTCATGGCGGGCTTCCTGGCGCCGGAGGCAGGGACGGTCACACTCGGCGGCGTTCGTGTGACCGGACCTGGGGTGGAGCGGGGCGTCGTCTTCCAGGACGACGCCCTGTTCCCCTGGCTTGACGTGCTGGGCAATGTCGGCTTTGCGCTGCGGCTGCGCGGCACTCCGCCGGCCGAGCGCGACGACCGGGCCCGGCGCATCCTGCGGCTGGTCGGGCTGGAGGGCTTCGAGCGGCAGAAGCTGTGGGAGCTGTCGGGCGGCATGAGGCAGCGGGTCGGCCTGGCCCGCGCGCTGGCCGCCGACCCCGAGGTGCTGCTGCTGGACGAGCCGCTGGGCGCGCTCGACGCGCTGACGCGGGAACGGATGCAGGAGCTGCTGCTGGACCTGTGGCACCGGACCGGCAAGAGCCTGTTCCTGATCACCCACAGTATCGAGGAAGCCCTGTTTCTGGCGACCCGGCTGATCGTGATGTCACCGCGGCCCGGCCGCATCGTGGAGGAGCTGCGGCTGGATTTCGGCCGCCGATACTGTACCGGCGAGCCGGCGCGCCGGATAAAGTCCGACCCCGGCTTCATCGCCCTGCGCGAGCAGGTGATGGATCTGATCTTTGAGCGCGAGGCGGCCTGACGTGGCGGATGTCGCGCTCCAGAAACCGGCGCCTTCCCCTGTTCGCAGGGGGCCGATCCCGCGGCGGCGGCGCCGGCGCGGGACGAGGTTGATCAGCCTCGCCACGGTGGCGGTCCTCCTCCTCATATGGGGGCTCGTCTCCAATCTCGGCCTCGTCCCGCCCCTGTTCCTGCCGACGCCGCAGGCGGTGCTCGGCAAGCTCGTCACCACCATCTCCACCGGCTTCGCCGACGCGACGCTGCTGCAGCACTTGGCCGCCAGCCTGGGCCGTGTCTTCGCGGCAGTGGCGCTGGCGCTGGTGGTCGCGATCCCGGTCGGCATCGCCATCGGCACCAG
Organism: Inquilinus sp. Marseille-Q2685; assembly: GCF_916619195.1. Taxonomy (NCBI): domain Bacteria; kingdom Pseudomonadati; phylum Pseudomonadota; class Alphaproteobacteria; order Rhodospirillales; family Rhodospirillaceae; genus Inquilinus; species Inquilinus sp. Marseille-Q2685. The sequence goes on along the minus strand of NZ_CAKAKL010000009.1, from coordinate 138,516 downwards.
CCGGTTGGCGCAGGGCGTCCTCGACCCGCTGATCGAGTTCTACCGGCCGATCCCGCCCCTGGCCTATCTGCCGCTGATCGTGATCTGGTTCGGCATCGGCGAGACCTCGAAGGTCCTGGTGATCTTCCTGGCCATCTTCGCACCGATCGCGATCGCGACCGCTTCCGGGGTGCGCGCCGTGCCGCCGGACCGGCTGCGCGCCGCCCGCTCGCTGGGCGCCACGCGGGCGCAGCTGCTGCGCCACGTCATCCTGCCGAACGCGCTGCCGGAGATCCTGACCGGGGTGCGCATCGGCCTCGGCGTCGGCTGGTCGACCCTGGTCGCGGCCGAGCTGGTCGCCGCCACCAGCGGCCTCGGCTTCATGATCCAGAGCGCGGCGCAGTTCCTGGTCACCGACGTGGTGGTGCTGGGCATCCTGGTGATCGCCGCCGTCGCCTTCCTGCTGGAAGTCCTGCTGCGCCTGCTGCAGCGCCGGCTGACGCCCTGGCACGGGCGCGGCTGACACCCGTTCCGACCGAAACAACCGAAAACAGAGAGGTCCCGCCATGCCCGACAGCCTGTCGACCCTCCTCTCCGTCCAGCCCCTGAATCCCGCCATCGGCGCGGTGGTGCGCGGCGTCGACCTGGCGCAGCCGCTGGGCGACGCCACCATCGCCGCGATCAACCGCGCCCTGCTGCAGCACCATGTCCTGTTCTTCGAGGACCAGGAGCTGAACCCGGCAGCCCAGCGCGACTTCGCCGCCCGCTTCGGCGCGCTGCACGTCCACCCGGTCTACCCGCATGTGGCGGAGGTGCCGGAGATCATCATCCTTGACACCCATCCGGACAACCAGCCGGACAACGACAACTGGCACACCGACGTCACCTTCATCGAGACGCCGCCGCTCGGCGCGGTGCTGGCGGCGAAGCAGCTGCCGCCCTTCGGCGGCGACACCAGCTGGTCCAGCAGCATCGCCGCCTTCGAGGCGCTGTCGCCGCCCTGGCAGGCCTTCCTCACCGGCCTGACCGCGCTGCACGACTTCGCCAAATCCTTCCCGCCGGAGCGCTTCACCGCGCCGGAGGAGCGCGAGCGCTGGCAGATCGCGCGCGACAAGAACCCGCCGGTGATCCACCCGGTGGTGCGCACCCATCCGGTGACCGGCCGCAAGGGCCTGTTCGTCAACGAGGGCTTCACCACCCGGATCACCGGCTTCTCGGCCAAGGAGAGCGACGCGGTGCTGCGCTTCCTGTTCGAGCACGTGGCCAAGCCGGAGTTCACCGTGCGCTGGCGCTGGAAGGCGGGCGACGTCGCCTTCTGGGACAACCGCTGCACCCAGCATTACGCCCTGGCCGACTACCTGCCGAACCGGCGGGTGATGCACCGGGCCACCATCCTGGGCGACCGGCCGGTGTGACCGGCGTCGCTCCGCCGCGGCATGGCGGCATGCCGCGGCTGCATTTCGAGATCGATGGCGTTCGTCCTAAATGCCCTGAAGACAACGGCCTGTCCGGACGGTCGGACGGCTGAACAGTCTGGCAGGAGCAATGGATGCCTACGGATCGGCCTGAGCAGGATCTACCGGAGCCGCGCACGGATGCCTGGGTCGAAGCGCTCACCCGCATGCCGCCGGGACGGATCAGCGATGAAAGGCTGGCCGCGTCGGCGAGAGAGTCGGCCCGGCCGGCCACGCCGAAGGATCTGGTCGAGAATTGGCGGGCAGCCAAGAAGGACATCCTCCATTACGCCGAGGAGCTTCAGTGGCACGACCCGCAAAAGGGCTTGGCCCTCAAATCCAAGATCGAAACTTTGTTCGGCACCTATTTTAGGCACAATCTCTCGGGCGGGCTATCGAAGCTCGGGAAAGGAAAGAGAAACGAAAACGAGAACCGCGAGCGGATGCGGAAGATGGCCGAATTCTATGTGCAGAGCCTCGAGGACTATACCGGAAGCTGGGGAGACGACTGGAAGGACGAGAGCGATGAAACGAGGCGGATCCTGAAGGCGCCGCTGGCGGCGATCGAACAGTATTGCCGGTCCGTCACGCCCTTTTACGTCGAAAGCAGCGGCCGATAGGAGGAGCGGCGGCGCGGTCGCGCCCTATCCCTTGACCGCGCCCTTGGCCAGGCCGGCGACGATGTGGCGCTGGGCCAGGAGGAAGAACACGATCGCCGGCGCCAGGGTCAGCGTGACGAAGGCCAGGATCTTGTTCCACTCGGTGGAATACTCGCCCTGGTAGTTCATGATCCCGAGCGGCCAGGGATACATCTCCGGCGTGTTGAACATGATCAGCGGCAGCAGGTAGCTGTTCCAGCTGGCGACCAGGGAGAAGACCGCCACGGTCGCCAGGATCGGGCGCGACAGCGGCAGGGTGATCCGCAGGTAGAACTGGAAATAGCCGCAGCCGTCGACCCGCGCCGCCTCCCACAGCTCGTGCGGCAGCTGGCGGAAGAAGCCGCGCAGCATCAGGATCGCCATGCCCAGGCCGAAGGCGACCTGCGGCAGCACCACGCCCCAATAGGTGTCGAGCAGGCCGAGGTCGCGGACCCGGATGAACAGCGGCAGCATCGCCGTCGCCGCCGGGAACATCAGCCCCAGCAGCATGTAGTTCAGCAGCATGCGGCTGCCGAAGAACACGACATGGGCGAAGACGAAGGCCGCCATCGACCCGACGATCAGCACGAGGCCGACGGTGAGGCCGGCGATGACGGCGGAGTTGAACAGCATCCGCCACAGCCGGGCCGAGCCCAGGATCTCCCAATAGACCGGGCCGGCCCAGCTGTCCGGCAGGCCGAGCGGGTTGACCCGCAGCTCGCCCAGCGACTTGAAGCCGCCCAGCGCCGCCGCGACCAGCGGCACCAGCACGATGCCGGCGACGGCGAGCAGGACCAGGTATTGCGGCAGCAGGGAGGGGCGGAGCGTGGGCGCAGCCATGGGTCTTCCTAGTCCCCGCGCATTAGGGTGCGGCGATAGACGATCGAGAAGGTGACGCAGATCAGGAACAGCACCACGCCGACGGCGCTGCCGAAGCCGATCTCCATCCGCATCTGCCCGAAGGTGTAGAGATAGGTGACCAGCGAGTGGGTGGCGTTGGACGGGCCGCCGCGGGTCAGCGCCATCACCATGTCGAACAGCTGCAGCGCCCCCACCACTGAGAAGAACACCGACAGGCGGATGGTCGGGAACAGCATCGGGATCTTGATCCGGCGCGCGATCTGCCAGGGCGTGGCGCCGTCGATCCGGGCCGCGTCGATGATCTCGGACGGGATGCTCTGCAGCCCGGCGATGTAGATCATCATGTGGAAGCCGAAATACTTCCACACCACCAGCACCAGCACCGCCGCCATCGCCAAGGTGCGGTCGGCCAGGATGAAAGGCGCCTCGCTGCCGGCCCCGAACCAGCCCCAGATCAGCGCCACGGCGCCGTAGCGGCCATCGTAGAGGAACTGCCAGATCAGCCCGGTCGCGACCTCGGCCAGGATGTAGGGCAGGAAGAACACCATGCGGAACGCCACCCGGCCGCGCAGCTTCTCGGCCAGCAGCAGCGCCATGGCCAGGGCCAGCGGCAGTTGGATCGCCACCGACACGGCGATGATCAGCCCGGTGTTGGTCAGCGCCGACCAGAAGGTGCGGTTGCGCAGCAGCAGCTCGAAGTTCCGGAGCCCGACGAAATCCTCCGGGCTGCCGTAGCCGTTCCATTTGAACAGGCTGTAGAATCCGGCCTCGCCCATCGGCAGGATCACGAAGATCGTGAACAGGGCGACGGCCGGCACCAGCATCAGCACCACCGGCGCCACCCGCGTGCGCAGCGCCGTGTCGCGCCGCCGCCGGGCGGCGACGCGATCGAGATCCGCGGCGGTCGCGGCGACGGTCATGGCGACGGATTCCTGCGAAGCTGCACCGGCCCCTCCTCGCTCACCGCATCTCCCAGGCTTCCTGGACCTGGGCGGCCGCATCTTCCGGATCGGTCGCGCCGGAGGCGATGTCGGTGGTGACGTCGTTCACCACCCGGCCGACATTGGCGCCCAGCATCTGGTCGTAGAACACCTGGAAGTAGCCGGCCTTGGCGATGTTCTCCGCCATCTGCCGGAAATACGGGTTCTTCAGCTTCTCGGCCGTGCCCTTGTTCACCGGGATGTAGACGCCGAGCTCCGCCGCCTTCTCCTGGTTCTCCTTGTTGGTCAGGAACTTCAGGAAGTCGATCGCCTCCGGCGGCGACCCCTTGGTCACCAGCCAGCCGTTGACGCCGCCCAGCACGTCGGTCGGCGCGCCGGCGCCGCCCGCCACGGTCGGGAACGGGAACCAGCCGAGATCCGAATCCGGAATACCCTTGCCGGAGGCGCTGTTCTTCTTGGCGTTCAGGTAGTCCCAGTTGCCCATCAGGTGCATCGCGGCCTTGCCGTCGCCGAAATATCCCGCGGCCTGCGGGTTGGTCAGGCCGAGATAGCCGGGCTCGAACGGGTCCAGCGCCGCCAGCTCCTTCAGATGCTCGCCGGCCTTGACGAAGACCGGACCGTCGAAGCCGTCGCCGGACTGGTTGTAGGCGGCCTGGAACGCGTCCTTGCCGCCGATCCGCATGGCCAGCAGCGTCCAGTAGAAATGGATCGGCCATTTGTCGGCGCCGCCGGTCGCCAGCGGCACGATGCCGGCGGCCTTGATCGTCTTCACCGCCGCGAGCAGGTCGTCCCAGCTCTTGATGTCCTCGGCCTTGACCACGGCCTTGGCCAGGAGCGGCTTGTTGAACCAGAAGCCGACCTGCGAGGCCAGCACCGGCACGCCCCAGACATGACCGTCGACGGTGAAGGCCTCGAGCGCGGCCGGGCTGATCCGGTCGGCCCATTCGCCCTTCACCGCATCGGTCAGGTCCTCGATCACCCCGGCCTTGATCTGATCGCGCAGCACGCCGCCGCCCCAGCTGTAGATGATGTGGGGGCGGTCGGATGATTGCAGCGTGGTCGGCAGCTTGGCCTTGTAGGCCTCGTTCTCCAGATACTGCATCTGGATGGTGACGCCGGGATGCGCCGCCTCATAGGCGCGGGCGACGCTCTCCATCCAGGCCACCGTGTCCGGCGTGTTCTCGATGTGCAACCATTTGACCGTGACGTCGGCCATGGCGGCGCCGGACAGAAGGCCGGCGGTGGCGAGGGCCGCGAGGCCCGACAGGATCCTGTTCATGCTTGTCTCCTCCCCGTCCCGCCGCCGTCGCCGGCGGCGGGTTGAACCGAATGACGACCTACCCTTCGAGCCAGCGCACCTCCTCGGGCGTCAGCGCGATGTCGAGCGCCTGCAGCGAATCCTCCAGCTCCTCCAGCGTCAGCGGGCCGATCAGCGGCAGGACCGGGAAGTCCTGGTGCAGGCACCAGGCCAGGGCCACCTGGTTCGCCGAGCGGCCGTGCCTAGCGCCGAGTTCCGCCGCCCGGTCGCGGCGGCGGAAATTCGCCTCGCCGTACCAGCAGCGCTCCAGCTCCGGGTCCTGGTGCTTGTCGCGGCCGGCGCGGTCGGTGAAGAAGCCGCGGGCCTGGCTGGACCAGGCCAGGAGCGGCATGCGCCGCTGCCGCAGCCAGGCCTTCCACTCCGCATCCGCCGCGGCGATGCAGCCGGGCCAGACCGGCTGGATCATCTCCGCCAAGCTGAAGTTGTTGCTGACCGTGGTGGGCGCCGCCTTGCCGTTGGCCCGAGCATAGGCGATCGCCTCGTCCAGCCGCTGCCGCGTCCAGTTCGACCCGCCCCAGGAGCCGATGCGGCCGGCCCGGATCTCGGCATCCAGCACATCGACGAACTCGCCGACCGGGATGTCCGGGTTGTCGCGATGCATCAAATAGAGGTCGAGCCGGCCGGTGTGCAGCCGGTCGAGCGATTCCGTCAGCTGGCGCGGGATCACGTCGGGGTAGCACAGCGGCGCATGCGCGCCCTTGCCGATCAGCACGATCTCGTCTCGCACGCCGCGGCTGGAGAGCCAGTGGCCGAGCACCCGGTCGGAGCCGCCGGCGCGATAGATCCAGGCGGTGTCGAAGGTGTTGCCGCCGCGCTCGAAGAAGCGGTCGAACAGCATGCCAGCCTGGCTGATGTTCTCGATCCCGACGGCGCCGATCGCCAGGGCCGAGGCCGGGCGGGACGCGCCGGGCAGGTCGATCCGGCGCATGGCGCCGGCGCGCAGCGGCCGGCCGTCGACCGGGCCGGTGCGCCGGGCCGGCGTCTCCAGCGCGTATTCCAGGCCGATCGCGGCGCGCCAGGCATCCATGGTCTTCAGGTTGCCGAGGCTGTCGGCCTGGCTCATGAAGGCCGCCTCGCGCTGCCCCGCCGCCACCGCGTCGCCGACCGCATCGGCCTCGAAGGCGTAGAGCCAGCCCGGCTCCTCGATCGCCACGGTCTCGGCCGTGCCGTTGGCCCGGGTGATGACGATGGCGCTGCTGCCGCCCTCCTTGCCGCTGCAGAACCAGGGCGAGGCGACCTCGATCCGCCCTTCGGTGCCGAAGATCCGCACCGTGTTCTCCAGCGCCAGCGACACGCCGGTCGCCACCTGGGCGACGATGCCGCCCGGGAACTCCAGCACCGCCGCGGTCCATTCGTCGACTCCGCTGCGGCCGAGATGGCCGGCCGCGGTGACCTTGACCGGGTCGACGAACGGCTTGCCCGAGGCGACGCCGGCGACCAGCCGCGCCATCGACACCGGATAGCCGCCGACATCGAGGATGCCGCCGCCGGCCAGGTCGTTGGCGAACAGGCGGTGGTCGGGGTTGAACTTGGCGGCGAAGCCGAAGCTGGCCTGGATCATCCGCACCTCGCCGATGGCGCCGCCCGCCACCAGTTCGGCCAGTCGCCTGGTCTGCGGATGGGCGCGGTACATGTAGGCCTCGGCCAGGAACACGCCGGCGCGCTTGGCCGCGTCGACCAGCGCCATGGCGTCGTAGGCGTTCACCGCGATCGGCTTCTCGCACAGCACGTGCTTGCCGGCCTCGGCGGCGCGGATGCCCCAGTGCACATGGCCCGGATGCGGTGTGGCGATGTAGATCGCGTCGACCTCGGGGTCGGCCAGCAGGGCCTCGTATCCGGCGTGGATCCGGGCGCCGGGGAAGGCCTCGGCCAGCCCCGGCTTCGCCGCGTCGCGCGTGCCGATCGCCACCAGCCGCCCGGTGCGCGACCGGGCCACGCCCCCGGCGAAGGCCTGGGCGATCCGCCCCGGCCCGAGAATGCCCCAACGCAGCTTCGCTTCCGTGCCCATGCCCGTCTTTCCGTCTGTCGAGAGTGTCATCAGCCCTTCACCGCCCCCATGGTCAGGCCGGCGATGAAGTGGCGCTGCATCAGGAAGAACATCACCACCGGGGGGATCGCCACAACCACCGTCGCGGCCGAAATCAGGTTCCAGACCGAAACATACTGGCCGCGCAGCGTGGCGAGGCCGAAGGTGACCGGCTTGACCGCGTCGCTCTGGGTCAGCACCAGCGCCCAGAAATAGTCGTTCCAGACGAAGGTGAAGGTCAGGATCGCCAGCGCCGCCAGGGCCGGGCGCAGCAGCGGCACCACCACCAGGCCGAGGATCTGCGCCGGCGACGCGCCCTCCGCCCGCGCCGCCTCGAACAGCTCGTGCGGCAGCCGGGCGATGAAGTTGCGCATGAACAGCGTGGCGAAGCCGGTCTGGAACGCGATGTGGAACAGAATCAGCGCGGCGAATGTGTCGTAGAGACCCAGCTGCACCATCAGGTCGCGCACCGGGATCATCAGGATCTGGTGCGGCACGAAATTGCCGCCGACGAAGATCGCGAAGACCAGCATGTGGCCCGGAAAGCGGTGCCGCGACAGCACGTAGCCGGCGAAGGTGCTGAGGATCAGCACGCCGATCACCGAGGGCACGGTGATGATCAGGCTGTTCAGCATGAAGCGCAGCACCGGCGTGTCGGCGAAGACGGCGCGGTAGTTCTCCAGCAGGTCGATCCGGCTGGGCCAGCCCCAGTAGTTGCCGACCGCCAGGTCGTCCAGGTTGCGCACCGAGGTCAGCAGGATCGCCAGCAGGGGCAGCAGCCACAGCAGCAGCACCAGGCCGACGGAGCCGCGATAGGCGATGCGGGCGCCGGGACCGGCGCGGTCGATCGGCAGCGGATACATCAGCCGCCCCCCGCCTCGACCCGCACCATGCGGCGCAGATACCAGGCGATGAACACCGACATGATCACGAACAGCACCGAGGCGATGGCCGCGCCGTAGCCGAAGCGGTAGCTGAAGATCGCCTGCTCGTACATCTGGTAGGCGAGGACGGAGGAGGAGCCGAACGGCCCGCCCTGGGTCATCACCGCCACCAAGTCGAAGCTGCGCAGCGCGCCGATCACGGTGACGGCGATGGCGATGAAGGAGACCTGGCGCAGCTGCGGCAGCACCACGTTCCAGAACATCGGCCAGCCGCGGGCGCCGTCGACCCGCCCGGCGCCCAGCACGTCCTCGTCGAGGTTGTTGAGGCCGGCCAGGAACAGCACCATGCAGAAGGTGATCTGCGGCCACAGCGCGGCGGCGACCACGGCGAAGGTGACGAAGCGCTCGTCCGACAGCAGGGCCGGCGCCTCCGCTCCCACCGCCTGGAAGATCAGGGCCAGCAGGCCGAAGGTCGGGTCGTAGAACCAGGTGAAGACGACGCCGACCGTGACCGGCGCCAGCACCAGCGGCACGAAGAACAGCGACTTGACCAGCCGCATGCCCCGGATCTTCTGGTTGAGGAAGATGGCGAGGCCCAGCCCGGCGGCCGGCGCCAGCAGGAACAGCACCAGCCAGATCAGGTTGTTCTGCAGCGAGACATAGAATTGCGGGTCGTCGATCAGCTCGCGGTAATTGGCCAGGCCGATCCAGACCTTCTCGCCCATGCCGTCCCAGTCGTGCAGGCTGATCCACAGGCTCTCGGCCGTGGACTGCACGATCACCACGCCGAACAGCACGCCGCCGGGGAGGAGGAACAGGACCGGCCAGATCCAGTCGCGATGGCGCCGCCAGCGCCGCCGCAGCGTCCCGCTGCCCGCCCCCTGCGCGGTAATCGGCGCGGCCAGGCTCATGCCTTGAACACCCGCTTGCGGGTGTTCTCGAGCCGCTGGAGGATCGCCTGGCGTCGCTGCGGCGCGACCATGAACTCCTGGAACGCGTTCAGCCCGGCCTGGGCCATGTCCGGGTCGGTGTCGCGGTCGTAGAACTGCGAAGTGCCCTTGGCCGCCTGCAGCGTGTCGATCACCGACTGCATCAGCGGGTCGACCTGCATCTTCACGTCCTTGCGCGCCGGGATGTTGCCATCCGGCTGCAGATAGGCGCCGAGATTCTCCGGCCGGTAGAAATAGGCCAGGAAGTCGCGCGCCAGCTCCTTGTTCTTGGCCCGGGCCGGGATGTGGATCGAGTTGACCGAGAACTCTTCGAACGGCCCGACGCCCGGCTGGATCTGCGGGAAGGGGATGAAGGCCAGCTGCCCCACCTGGTCCTCCGGGAACACCCGGCGCACGAAGTTGCCGAGGAAGAACATCGCCGCCTTGCCCTGAATCAGGAACGAGGCCGCCTGCTGCCAGGAATAGGAGGTGTGGTTCGGCAGGTAATAGTTGCGCTTGATCAGCTCCTCCCACCGGTCGAACACGGCGGTCAGCTCCGGGTCCAGGTAGGTCGCCTGACCGTCCATCAGCCGCATGTGGTAGTCGAGGCCGTTGACCCGCAGGTTCAGGTAGTCGAACCAGCCGGCGGCGGGCCACAGCTCCTTGGTGCCGATGCCGAGCGGCACCAGCCCGGCGGCGGCCGCCTTGTCGCAGGTGGCGATCAGCTCGTCCCAGGTCTTCGGCGGCGTCAGCCCGTGCTGGGCGAAAACGTCCTTCCGGTACAGCATCCCCCAGGCGGAGCCGCCGGTCGGCAGCCCGTATTGCCGGTCGTCGACGCTGACGGTCCGGGTCATCACCCCGAGCAGGTCGTAGTACTTCTCGCGCTGGAACAGGTCGGTGATGTCGTCGAACAGCCCGCGCTTGACGAAGGCGCGCATGCGGTTGCCGCTGAACCAGAAGCAGACGTCGGGCGGGCTGGTGACCAGATAGTTGCGGATCGCGGTCTTGTTCGATTCATGGTCGATGCCGTTGATCGTGACCTTGACCCCGGTGTCGCGCTCGAAATCGGCGGCGATGCGGTCGACGGCGGGCCGGTTGTTGGTGGCATCGCTGATCATGGTGATCTCGCGCGCCTGGGCGATCGCCGGCCGCGCCAGCAGCGGGCCGGCGGCCGGGGCGCCCGCCCCCGCGGCCATGGATTTCAGGAGGGTACGGCGGTCGCTGCGGGTGACGGAACGAAGCCTCTCCATGCGGCTTCTCCCTCGCCGTTTAATTTTTTCGTTTTACGAATTTATCAGACCGGCTAGGGTGGGCCCTGTCAAGATCGAAAAATCGGACCATTGCCGAGAATTCGAAACAATATGGCCCGGACGGTGGGATGGAAGCGCTGAATCGAGACCAGGCGAAGCCGTTCGCCCCCGCGATGCATCGAGATCGGGCCATGGTGCGCCGCACCATAAAATTCGGATCATGACCGAATGAAGACCGCCGATCCGGAGCTGATGCGGGCGATCAACCGCTTCCACGTGCTGGACGTGGTGCGGCGCTACGGGCCGATCTCGCGGGTCGAGATCGTGCAGCGGACCGAGCTGGCGCCGGCCACCATCTCGGCCATCACCGGCGGGCTGATCGAGGAGAACCTGATCCTGGCCCGGGCGGTCGAGGGCGTCGGCACCGCGGCGCGTGGCCGGCCGCGGGTGATGCTGGAGCTGAACCGCGAGGCCGCCTTCGTCTGCGGCGTCAAGCTGGCGCCGCACCAGATCAGCATCGCCGTCACCGACTACAAGGCCGATGTCGTGAAGACGCTGTCGCTGCCGATCCGCGTCGCCCGCCAGGCGCCGGAGGTGGTGGCCGACATCCTGGAGGACGGCATCCGCCGCTGCGTCGGCGACGCCGACCTGGCCCTCGACCGGTTGGGCGGCATCGGCATCGGCCTGCCCGGCTTCATCGACGGCCGCAACGGCCTGTGCGTCTGGACCCCGATCCTGGGGGCGCCGGACGTGCCGCTGGCGGAGATGGTGCGCGGGCGCCTCGGCGTGCCCACGACCGTCGAGAACGACGTCCACCTCGTCACCCTGGCCGAGCACTGGTTCGGCCACGGCCGGGACAGCGACAGCTTCGCCGTGGTGGCGGTCGAGGATTCGGTCGGCCTCGGCCTGTTCCTGAACGGCGACGTGCATCGCGGCGCGGCCGGGATGGGGACGGAGTTCGGCCACACCAAATACGCGCCCGACGACGGGCTGCCCTGCCGCTGCGGCCAGCGCGGCTGCATCGACGCCTATGTCTCCGACCACGGCATCGTCACCCGCGCCCGCGCCCTGCTGGGCGCCGAGGCCGGGGCGATCACCCCCGACGACCCGCGCGCCATCGGCCGGCTGCGCGAGATGGCGCGGGCGGGGCGGGCCGAGATCCGCGCGCTGTTCGAGCAGGCCGGCGCCATCCTGGGCTTCGCCGTCGGCAACCTGATCACGCTGCACAGCCCGCCCAAGGTGATCGTGGCCGGCAGCGCCATCCAGGCCCGCGACCTGATGGAGCCGGCGTTGCTGGCCGCCATCGACCGCGTCGTGCCGCCGCCGCTCCGGCGCGGCACCGAGATCATCCTGCATGAATGGAGCGACGACGCCTGGGCCCGCGGCGCGGCCAGCCTGGTGCTGCGGCAGCTCTACGAAGCGCCCTGGAACGGCCAGGGCATGCCCCGATAGCGGAGAGGACCATGAGCGACAGACCGGTCGGCGTCGGCATCATCGGCTGCGGCGTGATCAGCGGCGCCTATCTGAAGGCGGCGCCGAACTTCCCGATCCTGCGGGTCAAGGCCTGCGCCGACCTGAACCCCGAGGCGGCGCAGGCCAAGGCGGCCGAGTTCGGCATCGCGGCGCAGAGCATCGAGCAGCTGCTGGCCGACCCCGAGATCGAGATCGTATTGAACCTGACCACGCCGCAGGCGCATGTGCCGGTCGGGCTGCAGGCGATCGCCGCCGGCAAGCATGTGCATGCGGAGAAGCCGCTGGCGGTCAGCGTCGCCGAGGGCCGCACCCTGCTGGAGGCCGCCAGGGCCAGGGGCGTGCGCGTCGGCAGCGCCCCCGACACCTTCCTCGGCGCCGGGCAGCAGACGGCGCGCGCCCTGATCGACGCCGGGCGGATCGGCCGGCCGGTCGCCGGCACCGCCTTCATGATGGTGCCGGGGCATGAGCGCTGGCACCCGAATCCGGACTTCTATTACGCCAAGGGCGGCGGCCCGCTGTTCGACATGGGCCCCTACTACCTGACCACGCTGGTCAACATGCTGGGCCCGGTGGCGCGGGTGACCGGCACGGTCGCCGCGGCCTACACCGAGCGCCGCATCGCCAGCGGGCCGCGCGCCGGCCAGATGGTGCCGGTCGGCACCCCGACGCACATCACCGGCACGCTGGCCTTCGCCTCCGGCGCGGTGGTCACCATGGTGATGAGCTTCGACATCCCGGCCCACCGCCACGCGCCGATCGAGATCTATGGCGAGACCGCGTCACTGAGCGTGCCGGACCCGAACACCTTCGGCGGCGAGGTGCTGGTCTCGGTCGACCGCACCGAGTGGAAGGCCGAGGCGACCGGCCACGCCTACGGCGACGGCAACTACCGGATCATCGGCGTCGCCGACCTGGCCCATGCCATCCGCACCGGCCGGCCGCACCGCGCCAATGCCGAGCTGGCCTTCCATGTGCTTGAGGTGATGGAAGCGGTGGAGCGGTCCGGCCGCGAGGGCCGGCCGATCGAGATCGAGAGCCGCTGCGAGCGGCCGGACCCGATGCCGGTGGAGCCCGCCTTCGGCCGGGCCGCCTGAGGTTGCGAAAGGGAGATGGAGCGATGACGAGGCAGGCGCTGATCGTCTGGGGCGGCTGGAACGGCCATACCCCCCAGGAATGCGCGGATGTGGTGGCCGGGATGCTGCGCGGAGACGGCTTCGAGGTGTTCATCGAGGACACCACGGAGGCCTTCGCCGACCCGGCGCTGAAGGACATGCACCTGATCGTGCCGATCTACACCATGTCGACGATGGAGAAGGAGGAGGTCACCAACCTGACCGCCGCGGTCGAGAGCGGGGTCGGCCTCGCCGGCTTCCACGGCGGCATGTGCGACGCCTTCCGCAACGAGGTCGCCTACCAGTTCATGACCGGCGGCCAGTGGGTGGCCCATCCCGGCAACATCATCGACTACCGGGTGCGGGTGACCCGGCCGGACGACCCGGTGATGCAGGGGATCGAGGATTTCGCCTACCGGTCCGAGCAGTACTACATGCATGTCGACCCGAACAACGAGGTGCTGGCCGAGACCACCTTCGGCGGCGAGCACGCGCCCTGGATCGCCGGCCACACCATGCCGGTGGTGTGGAAGCGCCGGCACGGCGCCGGCCGGGTGTTCTACAGCTCGCTCGGCCACCGGGTGGAGGAGTTCGAGAACCGGTCGATGAAGACCATCCTGCATCGCGGGCTGCTGTGGGCGGCGCGGGAAGCCTGAGACAACCGCGCGCTTGCGCCTGTCACGGCAGAGTCGGTAACACCAGGGGCTGGACCCATCACGCCGGACCAGCCGCTTGCCCGACGCCCGCCAGCCCGAGATCCAGCACGACGACCCCGGCGCGCCGGCGCCCGCCGAGGCGAAGCGTCGTCGGCGTTTCTCGGAGGTGCTGCAGGATCTGGCCGCGGAGGGCGGCGAGCGCATCGCCATCGCCGACATCCTGACCGCCTTCGGCGACCGGGCGTTCGGCGCGCTGATGCTGGTCTTCGCCGCGCCGAATATCCTGCCGACGCCGCCCGGCACCTCCTCGGTGCTCGGCGCGCCGCTCTTGTTCATCACCTTCCAGCTGATGATCGGCCGCCCGGTGCTGTGGCTGCCGCGGCTGATCACCCAGCGGTCGGTGGCGCGGGCCGATTTCGCCCGGCTGGTCGGCCGCATGGTGCCCTGGCTGGTCAAGGCCGAGCGGCTGCTGCGGCCGCGGCTGTCGATCCTGATCGGCCCGGTGCCGGACCGCTTCATCGGCGCCGCCTGCCTGCTGCTGGCCATCATCCTGTTCATGCCGATCCCGCTCGGCAACATGGTGCCGGCGCTGGCGATCTCGGCCTTCGCCATCGGCCTGGTCGAGCGCGACGGCATCGCCGTCTCGGCCGGGTGGGCGGTCAGCGCCGTGGCGGTCGGGATCCTCGCCGCCGTCTCCGCCGCCTTGTGGGCCGCGCTGCGCGCCTTCCTGCAATCGCTGCTGGGCGTGTCGATCTGAACGTCAGGCGGGCAGGTCGGCGATCCGGGTGACCACGCGGATGCACAACGGCTCGCGCCGGCCGCGGATCGCCACCTGCTCGGCGCGGAAGGCCGACAGGTCGGCGCCGGCGTGGTCGAGCAGGGTCTGGGACACCACCAACTCCGCCGCGTAGCCCTTGCACAGCCCTTCCAGCCGGCTGGCGGTGTTGACCGTGTCGCCGACCGCGGTCAGGCCCTTGACCCCGCCATAGCCCATCTCGCCGACGATGGCCGGGCCGACATGCAGGCCGATGCCCATGCGCAGCGGCTCCTTCAGGTCAGAGGCCAGGGCCTCGTTCAGCTCGGCCAGCCGCGCCGCCATCCGCCGGGCGGCGTCGAGCGCCTGCCGGCTGCCGGCGTCGCGCCCGGCCTCGACCCCGAACAGCGCCATCACCCCGTCGCCGATGAACTTGTCCACCTGCCCGCCCGCCGCCTCGATCGCCTGGCCCATGGCGGCGAAGTACCGGTTCAGCAGGAACACGACGTCATAGGGCAGGCGGTGCTCCGACAGCCGGGTGAAGCCGCGCAGGTCGGCGAACAGCACCGCGATCTCGCGCTCCTGCCCGTGGCGGTGGCCGGGGCCCTGGAAGCCGTCGCGCGCCGTTGCCGTCGGCGGCAAGAGCGGCGTCACCTCGAGATCCTGCACCGGTCGGATCTGGCAGGCCAGCCGCACCCCTTCGGGCGCACCGATCCGCTGCAGCACCCGCGCCTCCTCCGGACCCGGCGGCGGCAGGTGCTCGCCGCCCAGCCCGACCCGCACCCGGCAGGTCGAGCAGCGGCCACGGCCGCCGCAGACCATCGCCTGGGGAATGCCGGCGGCGCGGATGATCTCGAGCGCGGTGGCGCCCGGGATGATGTCGAGCACGCGGGTGTCGCGGTAGTACAGCTTGGGCCCGCCGCGGCGGGCCCGGATCGCGCGCAGGACCGGCCCGGCGAAGGCGGCCAGGACGAGCGCCAGGATGGCGATCCGGGTCCACAGTGCCCCCTGGGCGGCGAAGGCCTGCGCCTCCGGCGTCAGCTTGATCGAGCGGTGCAGGTCCTCGAGCCAGCCCGGCTGGGCCGCGAGATCCCGGACCTGCAGCCCGGCCGAGACGAAGCCGGCCAGGCCGAACGCCGGGATCAGTAGGGCGGCGGCGTAGAGATAGGGCAGCGCCTTCGGATACCAGGGCTTCAGCCGCAGCCAGTAATGCACGCCGATGCAGCCATGGCCCCAGGCGACCAGAACCACCACCGCCTGCTGCAGCGCGACCAGCGCGTTGCCGCCCCACATCGCCGACAGCACGTAGCGATAGGGCGTGCCGACGCCGAACCGCTCGAAGGCGACGACGGTGCCGAAGACGTGCGCGGCCAGCAGCAGCGGCACGGCCAGGCCGAGGCCGAGCTGCACCGCCTGCCAGGGCTTCAGCCGGAAGCTGTGCCGCTGCCAGATCGACACCAGCGCGTTGGCGATATGGATCAGGAAGGCGGCCGCGAGCACCGTCAGGCCGGGCTGCCTCTCCCACACCAGGATGAACAGCCCGAGGCCGCGCTCCATCGCATCCAGCGATATCAGCCCGGCCGCATGGTTGATCAGATGGGTCGCGAGGAAGACGAAAAGGACCAGCCCGCTCGGCAGCCGCAGCCTCTGCAGCCACGCCCCGGCCCGCGATCCGGGGGACTCGGCACCGTGAAGGTCGCTCAGTTCAGCGGACCGGAATAGACCCAGGTCTCCACCGTGTCATGGGCGCGGAAAGCCGGGACCTCGGGGTGGTGATAGACGAAGACGCGGATCGCCGCCTCGAGCGCCACCGAGCGCGGCGCGCCGCGGGCCACGAGCTCGCTGTAGGCGCGGGTCACCGCCTGTTGGCAGCGGCAATCCGCCGAGCCGTCCGGAAAGGGCTGGTCGCCGAAGCCGCAGCCCTCAGGACTTCTTTTTCCGGCCATAGAGTTCCAGCCTGTGATCGACGAGTTCGAAGCCGAGCCGCCGGGCGATCTTCTCCTTCAGCGCCTCCAGCTCCTGGTCCTTGAACTCGATGACCTCACCGGTTTCAAGATCGATCAGGTGGTGGTGATGCTCGAGATTGACCTCGAAGCGGGAATAGTTCTCGTTGAAGTCGTGCCGCTGCACCAGGTTCAGCTCGTCGAGCAGATGCAGGGTGCGGTATACGGTCGCGATGCTGATCGACGGATCGATCTCGCGGGCCCGGTGATAGACGGTTTCGACCGACGGATGGTCGAGAGACTCGGTCAGCACCTGCAGAATGACACGACGCTGATCGGTCATCTTCAGGCCGGCGGAGACACATCTCTCCTCGAGCGTCATGGCTCAAACCCTCTTTAGCCGCGGAACTGCTGGCGGATTTAGAGAGATTACAGATCGCAGCGGCGCTTGGCATCCGAAAATGCGCCGCAGCCCACCGGGAGGACGGCCATGGGCGACCTGTTCGCGCTAAACCCCCATACCCCGCCCTCCGTGCGGCCTGCGCCGGTTCAAGACGCCGGCAGGGCAGGAGCCGCGCGCGGCGCGATGCAGCGCATCGGGCAAGCGCGGCGACGCCCCCTGCCGGCGTCTTCAACCGGCCCGAAGGGTTGCCTTGCGGCGGGCGCCTGCGGCCCCGGGCGGCTCGACCGTATGTCTCGATACGCTCTTCGCCGCCCGGAACCGCATTCACCTCGCCGCAAGGCAACGCAGGCCGCACGGAGGGCGGGGTATGGGGGTTGAAATGAGCATCCACGGCTGGATCGCGCTGGGCATCGCCGTGATCGGCATCGTCGCCCTGAACCTCGGGCTGATGCACCTGGCCCGCAAGAAGCACGATTCCCATTACGACCCCGACGACGACGCCCCCTGAGCGGCGGCCGCGGCGGCGTCCCCCGGCCGGTCGAGGCTGCGGGTCAGCACCATCCGGTGCGGGAACGGGATGTCGATGCCGACCTCGTCGAAGCGCCGCTTCATCCGGCGGTTGAACTCCCGCATCACGCCCCATTGCTTGGCCGCCGGCGTCTTGATCCGCGCCTTGATGGTCACGGCGCTGTCGCCGAACTTGTCGAGGCCGATGATCTCGATCGGCGCCAGGATGTTCGGCGCCCATTCCGGATCGAGCTGCATCTCGCGGCCGAGGTCGCGCAGCACCTCGATCACGCGGTCGACATCCTGCTCGTAGCCGATGCCGATGTTGAACACGGCGAAGGAGAAGTCCTTGGTCATGTTGATGATGGAGGTGACGGAGCTGAACGGCAGCGTGTGCACCGCCCCGGTCTCGTCGCGCAGGCGGATGGTGCGGATGGTGATGCTCTCGACCACGCCGCTGTCCGAGCCGATCTGGACCACGTCGCCGACCGACAGCGTGTCCTCGAACAGGATGAAGACGCCGGTGATGACGTCCTTGACCAGAGTCTGCGCGCCGAAGCCGATGGCCAGGCCGACCACGCCGGCGCCGGCCAGCAGCGGCGCGATGTTCAGCCCGACCTCGGACAGCACCATCAGCACCACGACGGTGATCAGCAGCACCAGGAAGGCATTGCGCAGGAGCGGCAGCAGGGTGCGGGCCCGGGCGCTGCGCTGCACCAGGTTGCCCGAGGCGTCGTGCCGGTTCAGGTGGTATTCGATCAGCTGGCTGACCGCCTCCCACGCCACCAGCGCCGCCACGATCACCAGCAGGATGGCGCCGGCGCTGGCCAGCACGGACCGGCCGGTCTGGGTCTCCATCCAGGCGATGCCGCCGAGCTGCCAGACCTCGAGCAGCACCAGGACGCTGACGATGGCGACGACGACCTTGAGCGCGGTGTCCAGCACCGGCAGGTAGCGGTTGGCGCGGTGCTCCAGCCCGGGGAAGCGGGCCTTCAGCTCCGGCCCGATCGAGAAGGCGCGGTGGATCAGCCGCGGCCCGTAGGCGGAGACCAGCCGCGCCGCCACCAGGACCAGCACGGTCAGGAGCGTGGCCCGGATGACGAAGGCGAAGCCGCCATTGATGCCGAGCGCCCAGATCGCGAAGGTGACCACGACATAGGCGATGGCGATCAGGTGCCAGACATCGGCCAGCCGCCGCCGGGCGGAGCCGACGGCGCGGGTGACGCCGGCCTCCTCGCCCTCCGCGGCGCGGCGCCGGCGGCCGCGCAGCCAGTCGGCGACCGGCTGCCGGTTCTGCAGGATCAGCACCACCAGCATCGCCGCGACGGCCAGGCCGATCAAGTATTTCAGAGCGGTCAGGCTGCCATAGGGCAGGCCCAGCACCACGGCGGTGGAGACGGCGAGATAGCCGAACACCAGCAGGTAGATCAGCCGCTTGGCCCAGACATAGAGATAGCCGGCGGTCTCGTCGCCGACCGGTACCAGCCGCAAATGCGGGTGTTCCGGCGTCAGCACCAGCCGGATCAGCATTAGCGCCACCCCGCTGATGATCGCGGCGTTGACCAGCGCCAGCACGATGGTGCGGACGAACCAGGGCGGGTCCAGCACCACCGCCATGGCATAGGCCCCGAACACGAAGGCGATCAGCGGCAGGAAGTCGAGCACCGCCTGGGCCAGCAGCAGCGGGATCTTGCCCCAGAGCGTGGCCGGGGCCTTGCCGTCCAGCGCCGCGAAGGGCCGTCGCAGCAGCAGCCGGACCAGCCAGCCGGCGGCGATGCCGGCCAGGACGACGCCGACGACGTTGAGGAACACCACCCCCCAGCGCTCCCGCGCCGCCGGGTCGGACAGCTGGTCCCTGGTCCAGGTCGCCAGCTCCGGCAGCCGCGCCAGTGTGGCCCCGATCTCGGCGACCGCACCGGTGACGTCGCGCACCTTGTCCGAGACCACGACCAGGGCCTGGCTGCCGACCGTCTCCAGCGCGCTGCGCTCCTCCTGCTGCTGCGCCTGGGCCTGGAGCAGCAGTTGCAGCCGGGCCACCAGATCGGCCCGCGCCTTGTCGTCCTGCAGCGTGGCGATCAGCGCCTTGACCCGCTCCGGGTCGGCCGGCTGGTCGGACGCGGCGGGCGGACCGGACGTCCCCGGCACCTGGCCAGCGGCGAGGCCGGGCGCGAGCAGGACGAGGAGGAGAAGCAGCGGGCGGAGCAGTCGGATCATCGGCTCGGTCGGGCTGTGGACGGGCGGTGTTCCGGATCGGCGTCCCATCCTTCCCCGCCCGGCCCTCTGGATCAACCCGCGTATCGACGCCATCTTGGAGGCATCCTGACGCGAAGCGGCAAGGGAAGGCGACGATGGCGGACGATCTCGGCTCGGTCCGGCCGAAGCTGGTCGAGAGCAAGCAGCGCTGGGCGCGCGAGGGCCGACTCTTGACCGGCGCCAGCTCCGATCCGGAGCGGGACCGGCTGCCGCCGGGCCAGCGCCTGGTGGACCACTGGCCGGTGCTCGATCTCGGCGTGCAGCCGGAGATCCCGCTGGACAAATGGCGGCTGACCATCGACGGGCTGGTCGAGGCGCCGACGGTGTGGCGCTGGGACGACATCCTGGCCCAGCCGGAATTCGAGGACGTGTCGGACATCCACTGCGTCACATCCTGGTCGCGCTTCGACAACCGCTGGCGCGGCGTCTCGGCCCGGCACCTGCTGTCGCTGGTGCGGCCGAAGCCCGAGGCCCGGCATGTGATCTTCCACAGCTACGACACCTACACCACCAACGTCGCCCTCGACGCCTTCGCCGAGGCGGACGTGCTGCTGGCGACCCATCACGACGGCGAGCCGATTCCGGTCGAGCATGGCGGGCCGCTGCGCGTGATCATGCCGCGCTGGTACTTCTGGAAGAGCGCGAAATGGGTGAAGCGGATCGAGTTCGTCGCCGCCGACCGCCCCGGCTTCTGGGAGGAGCGCGGCTACCACAACGAGGGCGACCCCTGGCAGGAGCAGCGCTACGGGTGAGCCTTCCGCACCACTCCTTCCGTTGTCATTGCCGGGCTCGACCCGGCAATCCGGGGGCCACTCAGAGCGGCCTCGACATTCCCTGGATGCCCGGGTCAAGCCCGGGCATGGCAGATAAGGGAGCAGGCCAGCCTCAGCGGGGCAGGAGCGTGCGCAGCGATTCCGCGCCCGGATTGCTCTTCTGCCCCTGGAAGATCACGCGGGCCGGGGTGCCGAAGCCGTAATAGGCGTCGTTCTTGCCCTGGTCCTCGCTGATCACCGTGCCGTCCAGCGTGCCGCCGGCGAACAGGCCCTTGTTCTGCGAGAAGGCGTACATGTCGGCATTGGTGTTCAGCCCGGTCGAGGCGCCGACGCCGGCGCCCAGGGTGAACAGCGATCCCGACAGGTCGGCGCCGACGGTGAAGCTGCTCTGCTCCACCGCCCGCAGGCCCTTGTCGGTCATGATCGTCAGCACCAGCTGCGAGACCTGGCCGCCGATCTGCAGGCCGAGCGTGCCGCCGCCGACACCGTAGAAGGCCGGGTAGCTCCAGTTCCCGTCCGGCAGCCGGACCATCATCACCGCATTGCCGCCGCGGCCGCCGAGGATGAAGCCGCCGCGCAGCAGCTCCGGCGCGATCAGCACCGCCTTGGCGCCGCGGATATAACGCGGCAGCTGCGTCAGCTCCGGCGAGGACAGCAGCGCCTGCAGCGCGGCGCGGCTCTCGTCGACCAGCAGCTGCGCGTCGCTCGCCGTCGAGGTGTTCGAGCCGCAGGCGGCGAGGGCGCCCGACAAGGCCAGCCCGGCGGTCGACGCGCCCGTCAGGCGGAGAAACTTGCGGCGGTCGATCATGGTCGGGCTCTCCTCAGATTCCACATGAAGAATCGTGGTGTAGCGCACAACAATCAATACATCTTTTCCGTTCCGAATGGCAGATTCAAGGCGACGACTCGCCAGCTTTCCGCGCCCGAGGACGACCGGATCCGGTCGATCCGGGTCAGCGACAGGGTATCGATAACGAGGCGGAGCGCGCGTTCGCCGTCGAGATCCAGCGCCAGCGCCGCCGCGGCGCGGATGGTGCCGGCATGGGCGACGGCGACGATGTCGCGCTTCGCATGGGCGTCGGACAGGGCCAGGATCGCGGGCTGCACCCGGCGCAGCACCGCGTCGAAGCTCTCGCCGCCGGGCGCGGCATGGGCGGAGGGATGCGACCAGAACGGATCGTGCCGCGGCAGCGCGTCGTAGACCTCGCGGCTCGGCCGGCCCTGCCGGGCGCCGAAACCCTGCTCGATCGGCGCCGGCTCGACCGCCGGCACGGCGGCCTCGCCCATCGCCGACAGCAATGCCGCCGCGGTCTCGGCGGTGCGCCGCAGCGGCGATTGCAGCCAGACCGCCCGGCGCGGCAGCCGGCCGGCAAGAGCGGAGATCGCTGCCGCGTCGCCGGTGTCGGCCGCAAGATCGAGCCGGCCGTAGAGCAGCTTGTCCGGATTCACCACCGGGGCGTGGCGGACCCACCACCAGCGGGTCGTGGTCATGCCGCCGCCGCGGCGCACAGCACCGCGGCCTCCGCCAGCTGCTGGGCGGCGCCGAGCACGTCGCCGGTCTGGCCGCCGATGCGCCGCCGCGCCAGCCCGGCCAGCGCCCAGACGGCGAGCGCCGCCAGGGCCGCCGCCGCGAGCCCGTGCCGCAGCCCGAGCAGCAGCAGGGCGAAGCAGACAGCCAGGCCGAGGGCAGCGAAGACGGCCTCCGGGGGCGGCCGGCCGGCGCCGGCGCCGAGCCCGTCGGAGCGGGCCGGGGGCAGCCAGGCCAGCAGCGCCGGGGCCGTGGCCCGCGACACCGCCCCGGCCGCAGCCATCGCAGCAACCCCGGCCCAGGGCGTGAAGGCCGCCGCCAGGGCCGCGGCGCGCAGCCCGACCGACAGCACCAGGGCCAGGGTGCCGTGGCTGCCGATGCGGCTGTCGCGCATGATCTCCAGCGTGCGCTCGCGGTCGCGGCCGGCGCCGAAGCCGTCGGCGACGTCGGCCAGCCCGTCCTCGTGCAGCGCCCCGGTCAGCAGCGCCTGGCCCGCCAGCGCCAGCAGCGCCGCGACCAGCGGCGGGGCGCCGAGCCAGAGCGCCAGCGCCCAGGCCAGGCCCGCCGCCGCGCCGATGCCGGCCCCGGCCAGGGGGAAGAGCCGCATCGACCGGGCCAGCGCGTCGGCCGGCGCGTCCGGCGGCCAGCGGACCGGCAGCCGGGTCAGGAAGCAGGCGGCGACGCGCAGATCGCGCAGCAGGTCGTCCATGACACCCGGTTAGCCGGTCCGGCCCTCGTCGGCAAGCCGCTCAGATCAAGCGCTGGATCGCCCGCTTGCGCCACACCAGCCGGTAGAAGGCGATCTGGCCGAGCGCCATGACGATGAAGGCGACCGGATAGGCGATCCAGATGCCGTCGATGCCGATCTGGCGGCTGAGCAGCCAGGCCACCGGCACCTCGACGCCGAGGATGGCGAAGAGCGAGATCGCCGTCGGCGCCAGCACCGTGCCGCTGGCCCGCATCACCGCGGCGACCACGCCGGCGACGCCGAAGACGATGTAGCTCCACAGCGTGATGTGCAGCAGGTCCTGGGCCAGGTCGATCACCGGCGGGCTGGTCAGGAACAGGCCCATCAGCGTGCGCGAGAACAGGTAGCAGACCGCCACCAGCCCGCCGGTGACGGCGAGGTTGAGCAGCAGGCCGGTGCGGGTGATGGCGCCGAGCCGGCCGGCATCGCCGGCGCCGATCGCCTGGGCACCGAAGATCGAGGCGGTGATGGCGATCGAGATCGCCGGGAACTGGACGTAGCTGACCACCTGGTTGACCGCGCCATAGGCGGCGGTGGCGTCGGAGCCGAAGCCGTTGACGAAGGACAGCACCGCGACCTCGGCCAGCGACACCAGCACCAGCTGCACGCCCGAGGGCAGGCCGATGCGCAGCACCGCCCGCAGGATCTTCGGGTCGATCCAGAGATGGCGCAGCAGGACGGCGTCCGGCGCCAGCGCATGGCCGCGGCGGCGCAGATGGAAGGCCAGCCAGGCGAGGGCAGCGAGGAAGGAGACGATCGAGGCATAGGCGCCGCTGAGCACCCCGACCTGCGGCAGCCCGGCCCAGCCGCGGATCAGCGCCGGGGTCAGCACCAGGCCGATCGCGGTCTGCAGCGCCAGGACCAGGAGCGGCGTCATGGTGTCGCCGACGCCTCGCATCATCGAGGTCATCAGGATGAAGACGAACAGGCCCGGCATGGCGACCAGCATGATCCGGGCATATTCCGTCGAATCGGCCAGGATGTCGGCCGGGGTGCCGACCGCGGCCAGCAGCGACTGGGTGAAGGCGCCGCCGAACAGGGCGACCACGAGCCCGGCCAGGATGGTGACGGTGAGCGCGGTGCCCGCCACCGCCTTGACCTTCTCCGGCTCCCGCGCGCCCCAGGCCTGGCCGATCAGCACCGAGGCGCCGGCGCCCAGGCCGATGATGAAGGAGATGAAGAAGAACAGGATCGGGAAGAAGGCGGACACGGCGGCGAGCGCCCCCACCCCGATCATCTGGCCGAGATAGATGTTGTTGACCGTGCCGGACAGCCCCTGCAGCACGTTGCTGAGCATCATCGGGCCGAGGAACAGCAGGAACGCCTTCCACAGCGACGGGGCGGGCACGGGGGCGGCGTCGGCGCCGCGCTCGATCGCGTTCGACATGATGGTCCCCTTCAGGCCGAATGCGGCGCGTCGGCCGGCCCGCCCCCGGTCAGCGGGCCGGCCGGCGGACACCCTGGAAGGCGGCGCCGGCCGGGACGGATGGATCGGCAATCTGCAGGGTCATGGCGCCCCTCCCCGCAGCGCGACGGATGCCGTGGCTTATCCCCGCCGGAAACGGCGCCGTCAATTATGCCCGGGTAAAAATGTCGCTGCCCGGCAGCGACACGGCGGCCGGCCGCCCGTTCCCCCCGATCCCGGGGGGTTGAGAGGCACCCCCTGGTCGCCGGACACTGTGACTCTCGGAGGCACCTCTGTTGCGGAGCTCGACCCTCCGGCGGCGACGGCTCCTTGCAGATGGGGCGCGCCGCGCAAGGCGCACGGCGCGACGCACACTTCGCCGTCGCGATCGTGGGATCGGCGGGCGCATGCCCGGCCGGACAACGACAAGAGCTGTCGGCCAGATCCTGAACGGCATCGACACGCTTGTGCGGAGCAATGACCCGTCCTGACTGCAACAGGGGACCGCCTGCGCCGACGCGGCCAGGCCGTTCGCCCCAATAGGAGATTTTTGATGGGTACCTATTACGGCACGAACTTCAACGACGTGATCTACGGATCGGTCGATGGCGACGTCATGTACGGCTATGACGGCAACGACTCTCTCTTCGGCTTCGAGGGCAACGACGTCCTCTACGGCTATGCCGGCAACGATTATCTCTACGGCTATGCCGGCAACGACTATCTCTACGGCCATGCCGGCGACGACTACCTCTGGGGCGGCGCCGACAACGACTTCCTGCAGGGTGGTGACGGGGCGGACATACTGTCCGGCGGCACCGGCATCGACACCGTGGACTACAACGGCGCCGCCGGGGTCTACGTCAACCTGGCCACCGGCTACGGCTACTACGGCGAGGCCGCGGGCGACCGGCTGTATGACATCGAGAACGTCCAGGGCACCGGCGGCTATGGCGACACCCTGATCGGGTCGGCCGTCGCCAATGTGCTCTCCGGCTACGGCGGCAACGACTATCTCTACGGCAATGACGGCAACGACACGCTGTACGGGATGGGCGACAACGACTTCCTCCAGGGCGGCAACGGCGCCGACTGGCTGGATGGCGGCGCCGGCATCGACACCGCGGACTACAACGGCGCCGCGGGAGTCTACGTCAACCTGGCCACCGGCTACGGCTACTACGGCGAGGCCGCGGGCGACCGGCTGTTCAATGTCGAAAACGTCCAGGGCACCGGCGGCTATGGCGACACCCTGATCGGGTCGGCCGTCGCCAATGTGCTCTCCGGCTACGGCGGCAACGACTATCTCTACGGCAATGACGGCAACGACACGCTGTACGGGATGGGCGACAACGACTTCCTCCAGGGCGGCAACGGCGCCGACTGGCTGGATGGCGGTGCCGGCATCGACACCGCGGACTACAACGGCACCGCCGGGGTCTACGTCAATCTCGCCACCGGCTACGGCTATTACGGCGAGGCTGCGGGCGACCGGCTGTTCGGCATCGAGAACGTCCAGGGCACCGGCGGCTATGGCGACACCCTGATCGGGTCGGCCGTCGCCAACGTGCTCTCCGGCTACGGCGGGAACGACTATCTCTCCGGCGGCGCCGGGGCGGACACGCTCAATGGCGGCAGCGGCATCGACGCGGCCGATTACTACGGCAGCACCGCCGGGGTCTATGTCAGCCTGGCCACCGGCTACGGCTACTACGGCGATGCCGCGGGCGACCGGCTGTACGACATCGAGACCGTTTACGGCAGCGCCAGCTACGGCGATACCCTCATCGGTTCCGCCGTCGCCAACGTCCTGTCCGGCTACGGCGGTAACGATTTCCTTCAGGGCGGCGCTGGGGCGGACACCCTGTATGGCGGCGCCGGCATCGACACGGCCGACTACAACGGCGCCGCCGGCGTTTATGTCAACCTGGCCACCGGCTACGGCTACTACGGCGAGGCCGCGGGCGACCGGCTGTACGACATCGAGAACGTCCAGGGCACCGGCGGCTACGGCGACACCCTGGTCGGGTCGGCCGTCGCCAACGTCCTGTCCGGCTACGGCGGCAACGACTATCTCTACGGCAATGACGGCAACGACACGCTATACGGGATGGACGGCAACGACTTCCTTCAGGGCGGCAACGGCGCCGACTGGCTGGACGGCGGTGCCGGCATCGACACCGTTGACTACAACGGCGCCGCGGGAGTCTATGTCAACCTGAGCACCGGCTACGGCTACTACGGCGAAGCCGCAGGCGACCGGCTGTTCAATGTCGAAAACGTCCAGGGCACCAGCGGCTATGGCGACACCTTGATCGGGTCGGCCGTCGCCAACGTCCTGTCCGGCTACGGCGGCAACGACGCTCTCTATGGCTACGCCGGAAATGACACCCTATATGGCATGAGCGACAACGACTACCTCTCCGGCGGCGACGGCAACGACATCCTCTCCGGCGGGGCCGGCAGGGATACGCTTGCCGGAGGCGGCGGGGCTGACCGCTTCGTCTTCTCCGCGCCCAGCGAGAGCGCGGTCGCGACGCCGGACCGCATCCTCGACTTCAGCCACGCCCAGGCCGACCGGATCGACCTCTCGGCCATCGATGCCAACACCGGCGTGGCCGGCAACCAGGCGTTCACCTTCGGCGGCGCTGGCGCCGGCGCGCTGACCTATGCCTTCAGCGGCACCGACACGGTGATCTCCGGTCATGTCAACGGCGACGGAATCGCCGATTTCCGCATCGTTCTCTCCGGCCACATCGCCCTGGTGGCGGCCGACTTCGTGCTGTAACGGACGACATCCTGGATCCCTCGAGGATGGGAAATCACCTTAAAGACTTTCCCATCCTCGTCCAGGATGAGTCACAATATAGTATGCGGCAGCAAAATCAGACTGTGGCCGCCGAAAGACCACAAACAGCGACAATAATGCCAGGATCGTCCGCCGGCTCTCCGCCGGCGGGCGATCACCGCATCCTTTGGGCCTTCAATTTTGGTTGAAGCGATTTCTCTTGATCTGATCGGCCGGATTTATGGGGCGGCCATCGGGAACGAGGCTTGGGAGACGGTGTTCGACCGCCTGTCCGAGTTCCTCGGCGGTCGGAGAACCGCATTCCCCCGCCTCCACCCGCCCCGCCCGCCGCCCGCGGCCGCGCCCCATCGCCCGCCGGCGCCCGCGGCCGATCGCCCCCGACCGCCGCTGCTTCATTTGCCGATCGGATCGGTCTTCATCGGCGGCGAGCCGGTGCCGGGGACGCCCGGCGCAGGCACCGGGTTCTACCATGAGGTGCTCAGGCCGTGGGGCCTGCTCAACGGCCTGTACTGGCTTGGCTTCGACCAGCACCGATCCGCCGCCCTCCTGACCCTGTGGCGGCCGCCGCGCGGCTCCGGCTGGAGCGAGAGGCAGCTCTCGATCCTGCGCTGTCTCGCACCCCATCTCGAATCTGCCCTCGTCATCGAACGCCGCCTGGCCGCGGCGCAGCGGGCCGCCGGCGCCCTGCCGCCGGCGCCTCCGGCCCTGACCCGGCGCGAGCGGGACTGTCTGCTGCTGGTCGCCCGCGGCGCCTCCAACAAGGAGGCGGCGCGCCGCCTCGGCTTGTCGATCTACACCGTCGAGGGCCACATCAAATCCGTGATCCGCAAGCTTCAGGCGACCAGCCGCACCGGCGCCGTCGCCACCGCGCTCGCCCTCGGCCTGCTCGACGAGTGAGCGCCTCCGGGAGCGCGACTCTCCGGTTGAGTGGGGCGATGCTCTGTATATAAATACCTGTTTACTTATCCCCCAAGCCGATGCCCCGCCCGCGCACCATCCCCGACGAAGCCCTGCTCGACGGCGCCCTGGCGGTGATGCGCCGGGCCGGGCCGGACGGCATCACCTTTGCCGCGGTGGCGGCCGAGACCGGGCTGTCCGGGGCGACGCTGGTGCAGCGCTTCGGCAGCAAGGCGGCGCTGGTCCAGGCGGCGTTGCTGCGCGCCTGGGACCTGCTGGACGCCCGCACCGAAGCGGCCGATGCCGCGGCCCCGCCGGGCCCGGCCGGTGCGGTCGAGATGCTGGTGGCGCTGTCCGGCGACTACGGCGCCGAGGACGATTACGCCGAGGGCCTGCTGGTGCTGCGCGAGGACCTGCGCGATCCGGCGCTGCGGCGCCGCGGCGCCGCCTGGGGCGAAGCCCTGGCCGCGGCGCTGGGCCGGCGCCTGGCCGATGCCGCCGGCCCGCGGCCGGATCTCGGCCGGCTGATGGCGGCGCAGTGGCAGGGCGCCCTGCTGTGGTGGGGCTTCGAGCGCGGGCGGTCGCTGCCGCAGGCGGTGGCCGCCGAGCTGGAGGCGTTCTGCCGGATCGTCGTCCCCCCGGCCGATCAGAACCCCAGCCTGTCGCGGCTGCGCGGATCCTCGACCCGGCGCGACTCGTAGATCCCGCCCAGCCGCGCCGCCCGCCGCCAGGGCCGCGCCTTCTCCAGCGCCACGGCGAAAGCCGGGTCGCCGCGGTCGAGCGTGCCGAAGACGAGATCGGATTCGCCGTCCCGGCCGGCTTCGGCCAGCACATGGCCGTTCGGCCCGATCAGCGCGGCGGGCAGCTCCCGGCTGCAGCGCGCCGGGTTGGCGAGGGCGATCCAGAGGCAGGTCGCCGCCGCATGGCCGCGCGCCAGGGCGCCGAAGACGGGGTCGCGGGAATAGGCCGAGACCAGAACGGCGTCGACGCCCAGCGCCTCGTACTCGGCGAACAGCTCGGGGAACACGTTCTCGATGCAGATCGCGCAGCCGAAGGTGAAGCCGTCCACCGCGAAGGTCAGCGGCGCGGCGCCGGGCGAATACCAGTCGCTGATCTCGGTGTGCGAGCAGCGCCGCTTGTCGTAGCGCCCCGCCGGCACGCCGGCGTCCGAGATCACGTAGAGGCTGTTGTGCGGCCGGTGCGGCGGGGGCAGCGGATGGGCGCTGCCGAGCACCACCCAGAGGCCCAGGCTGCCGGCCAGGGCCGCCGTCTCCGCCAGCTCCTCGCGCAGCGCCGGCCAGTCGACCTGGTCCCAGGCGGTGATCTCGGACTTGGCGTAGCCGGAGGCGGCGCCCTCGGGGAACTGCACCAGCCGGGCCCCGCCGGCGGCGGCGCGGCGCATCAGGCCGCGGACCTCCCGGCCGTTGGTGCGGATGTCGCGGTCAATCCGGCTCTGGGCGATGGCGATCCGCAGCGGGCCGGCCATCTCAGGCGCCCTCGCCGTCGGCGACCCGGCTGGGCAGCAGCTCGCCCGAGCGCTCCAGCACCGGGTAGGCCGCGGCCGCCACGATATGGCCGTTGACCCGCTTCATGTCGCGCAGCAGGTCGAGATGCAGGGCGCTGGTCTCGGCCGTGTCGCGGCGGCCGGCGCGCAGCCGGTCGAAATGCGACTGGGTGGCCGCCGCCTCGAGGTCGCGAAACGCCACCTTCTCGTCGACCAGCAGGCGCGCGGCGCGGCGGTCGTCGGTCATGAACAGCGACGCGGCGGTGCGCAGGTTGGTGACGAGGCGGTCCATCATCGCCAGCAGCTCGGCCTCCCCTTCTTTCGAGAACGCCAGGCCGCGCTTCAGCCGCTTGGCCGCGTGCGGCAGCAGGTTGCGGTCGATCACGTCGCCCGCCTGCTCCATGTTCATGGCGAAGTTCAGGATCTCGCCCAGCCGGCGGTGGTCGGAGTCGCTGAGCGATTCGGGGTCCAGCGAGGTCAGGTAGGTCTTGATCGCGGTGTTGAGGTGGTCGAGCACGTCGTCCATCCGCCGCGTCTCGGCGATCAGCTTGCGGTCCCCCTTGTGCAGCGCGTCGCGGGCGCCGTGCAGCATCGTCTCCAGCACGTCCGACAGGCGCATCGCCTCGCGCGCGGCGCCGCCGAGGGCGACGATCGGCGTTTCCCGCGCCGCGGCGTCGAGATACAGCGGCCGCGACGGGTCGGCCGGGTCGACGCGGCGCGGCAGCAGGCGCTGCAGCAGCGCGGCATAGGGGGTGAGCAGCGGGAAGAAGACGATCGCGAGCGCCAGGTTGAACAGGGTGTGGAAATCGGCGACGGCGCGGGATTCGTCGGGATCGATCGTCACCATCAGCGGCCCGATCCACCGCAGCAGGACCAGCGCCACGATGACGCCGAGCACCCGGTTGGCGAGGTTGCCGATCGGCAGCCGCTTGGCGGCGGGATCGTCGCTGGACACGCCTTCGATCACCGGGTTGATCGCGGTGCCGAGATTGGCCCCCAGCACCAGGGCGAAGGCGGCCTCCGGCGGCACCACGCCGTTGGCGGCCAGCGACATGATCAGCAGCACCACGGCGACGCTGGAATGCACCGCCCAGGTGAAGGCCGCGGCCAGCAGCACGTCGAGGACCGGTTCGGTCGAGATGGCGCCGAGCAGCAGGCGCAGGCTGGGCGCATCCTCATAGGGCGTCATCAGCTGCAGCAGCTGGTGCAGCGCCATCAGCATCAGGCCGAGCCCGATGAACACCCGGCCGAGATCATGCGTCGGGGTGCTGGTGTCGCGCCGGAACAGGAGGAAGCCGATCAGGATCAGCACCGGCGCCGCGGCCGCCACGTCGAAGGACAGCACCTGCACGATCAGCGTGGTGCCGACATTGGCGCCGAGCATCACCGCCAGGGCCGGCACCAGCTCGACCAGCCCGCCGGCGGCGAAGCCCGCCACCATCAGCCCGGTGGCCGTGCTGCTCTGCAGCACCGCGGTGACGCCGATGCCGGCGAGGAAGGCCCGGAACCGGTTCTTCAGCGCGCTGCCGAGGATCGAGCGCAGTTTCGGCCCGAAGGTGCGCTGGATGCCGGTCTGCACCATATGCGTGCCCCACAGCAGCAGGGCGATATAGCCAGCCAGGTCGATCAGGGTGACGGGAAAGCTCATCCTCGGGCCTTCGAAAGGCAATCGCCTCCGCTCTTGTCTTCACATAGGCTTTGTGTCGGACGGGCCGGGTGATCGGAACGGCGGGAACATCGCGATGGTTCCTGATTTGCCGGGGCCGATCAAGGCCGGGCTCGATGGCGGAGGACGGGGATGCCGGGCAAGACCAAGGCCGTCCGGGTGCAGCACGGCGCCCTGCCCTACCGGGCGGGGCGGGACGGCGCGGTCGAGATCCTGCTCGTCACCTCGCGCGAGACGCGGCGCTGGATCATCCCGAAAGGCTGGCCGATCAAGGGGCTGAAGCCGTCGAAATCGGCGGCGCGCGAGGCCTATGAGGAGGCCGGGGTGCGCGGCACCATCGGAACGAAGCCGATCGGCAGCTTCGTCTACGACAAATGGCTGGAGGAGGGGGTGAGCGTGCCCTGCGAGGTCGGCGTCTTCCCGCTGAAGGTGGAGCGGCAGCACAGGACCTGGCCCGAGCGGCACGAGCGCGAGACCCGGTGGTGCAGCCCCGAGGAGGCGCTGGACCTGCTGGATGATGCCGGCCTGCGCGACGTGGTCGCCGGCTTCGTCCGGCGGCTGGAGGCGCGCAAGGCAGCGGAGTGAAGGGCGCCCGGCCAGGGTTTTGACGCCGCATCGCTTTGGTGGCAGGGTCCGCGCTTCCGCAACCGGACGCCCCCGCCATGGCCCAGACCCAGACGCCCCTGCCCGACACCCTCGACGAGATCCGCGCCCTGCTGCGCCACCTGCCGGGGCCGGACCTCGAGGCCGGCACGGCGGTGCGCGAGCGCGACCGCCAGCTGACCAAGCCGCCCGGGTCGCTGGGGCGGCTGGAAGATCGGGCGGGGTGGATGGCGGGGGGGCAGGGCAAGCACCCGCCGCAGCTGCGCCGGCCTCGCGTCGCCGTCTTCGCCGGCAACCACGGCGTCGCCGTGGCCCAGGGCGTCTCCGCCTATCCGGTGGCGGTGACGGCGCAGATGGTGAAGAACTTCGTCGCCGGCGGCGCCGCGGTGAACCAGTTGTGCCAGGCCGCCGACAGCGACCTGCGCGTCTATGAGCTGGACCTCGAGCACCCGACCGCCGACTTCACCATCGCCCCGGCGATGACCGAGGCCGAATGCGTCCGTGCCATGGCCTACGGCATGATGGCGGTGGAGCCGGGCATCGACCTGCTGTGCCTGGGCGAGATGGGCATCGGCAACACCACCTCGGGCGCCGCCCTGGCGACGGCGCTGTTCGGCGGCGAGGCGGCCGACTGGGTCGGCCCCGGCACCGGCGTCGACGCCGCCGGCCTCGAGCGCAAGGCCGAGGTCGTGGCCAAGGGCGTCGCCGTCCACGGCAAGGCCATGACCGATCCGCTCGAGGTGCTGCGCCACCTCGGCGGGCTGGAGCTGGCGGCGATCGCCGGCGCGGTGCTGGCGGCGCGGATGGCGCGCATCCCGGTGCTGCTGGACGGCTACACCTGCACCGCCGCCGCCGCGGTGCTGTGGGCCGCCGACCGACATGCGCTGGACCATTGCCAGGTCGCCCATGTCTCGGCCGAGCCGGGGCATCGCCGGCTGCTGGAGAAGCTGGGGCGCACGGCGCTGCTGGACCTCGGCATGCGGCTCGGCGAGGGCTCCGGCGCCGCGCTGGCGATCGGCCTGGTCCGCGGGGCCCTGGCCTGCCACGAGGGCATGGCCACCTTCGCCCAGGCCGGGGTGAGCGACAAGGGCTGACCCATGACCCCTCCGACCCCGAAGGACCCGGACTTCCGGGACCGCGTCCAGGCCAGCTTCGACAGGCAGGGGCTGATGCGGACGCTCGGCGCCTCGATCCTGCGGGCAGAGCCCGGCGCGGTCGAGATCGCGCTGACGCCAGGCCCGGCGGTGTCGCAGCAGCACGGCTTCGTCCATGCCGGCGCGGTTTCGGCGATCGCGGACACCGCCGCGGGCTATGCCGCGCTCAGCCTGATGCCGCCCGGCGCCGGGGTGCTGACCACCGAGTTCAAAATCAACCTGCTGGCCCCGGCGGTCGGCGAGCGCATCCTGGCTCGCGGGCGCGTCGTCAAGGCCGGACGCACCCTGACCCTGGCGCAGACCGAGGTCTTCGCCGAGGCGGACGGGAAGGAGCGGCTGATCGCCTTCCTGACCGCCACCCTGATGACCATCGAGGGCCGCGACGGGGTGGCGGATTAGGAAGCCGGGCGGTAAGGTGCCGGCGGCGCGCACCAGGCTGGGACCCGTCTTGAGCACCGACCGCGTGACCCGCAGGCTTGCCGCGATCCTGGCGATCGACATGGTCGGCTATTCCCGGCATGTCGAGGCCGACGAGGCCGGCACCATCGCCCGGCAGAAGGCGCATCGCCGCGAGCTGATCGAGCCGGCGCTGCGCAGCCATGGCGGCCGTGTCGTCAAGACCACCGGCGACGGCATGCTGGTCGAGTTCGGCAGCGTCGTCGACGCGCTGGACGCCGCGGTGCGGATCCAGCGCGCGGTGGCCGAGGCCGAGGCCGGGCAGCCGCCCGACCGGCGCATCCAGTACCGCGCCGGCATCAACCTGGGCGACATCGTCATCGCCGGCGACGACATCCTGGGCGACGGCGTCAACATCGCCGCCCGCCTCGAAGGCATGGCCGAGCCCGGCGGCATCTCCATCACCGCCAGCGTGTTCGACCAGGTGATCGGCAAGCTGGACCTGGCCTTCGACGACCTCGGCCAGCAGCACCTGAAGAACATCCAGAAGCCGGTGCGGGTGTACCGGGTGCGGCTGGAACCCGCCGGCGGGGCCGAGGTCGCGCCCGGCGCCGCAGGCGCCCCGGCCAGACCGTCCATCGCGGTGCTGGCGTTCCAGGACATGAGCGCCGACCGCGACCAGGAATACTTCGCCGACGGCATCGCCGAGGACATCATCACCGGCCTGTCGCGGCACCGCGGCTTCCTGGTGATCGCCCGCAACTCCTCCTTCACCTACAAGGGCGGGCCGGTCGACGTGAAGCAGGTGGGGGCCGAGCTGGGCGTCCGCTACGTGCTGGAGGGCAGCGTGCGCAAGGGCGGCGACCGGATGCGGATCACCGGCCAGCTGATCGACGCCACGACCGGCGCCCATCTCTGGGCCGAGCGCTACGACCGCCGGATCGACGACCTGTTCGCGGTGCAGGACGAGATCACCGACAGCATCGTCGGCGTGGTGGCGCCCGAGCTGATCGGCGCCGAGATGCGCCGCGCCCGGCGGCTGGACCCGGCTGGCATGGATGCCTGGGACTGCGTCATGCGCGCCGGCTGGCACGCCTGGCGCCTGACCGCGGAGGACGGCACCCAGGCCCGCACCTTCGCGGCCCAGGCGATCGCGCTGGACCCCGGCCTGGCCCGCGCCCGCGTCGTCCATGCCATGTGCGACGTCTGGGACGTGCTGTTCGGGCGCAGCGCCGACCCCGGCCGGTCGCTGGCGGCGGCCGAAGCGATGGCGCGCCAGGCGGTGGACCTGGACCCGCGCGACGCCGAGGCACAGACCGTTCTGGGCATGGTCGCCCTGTTCCTGCGCCGCTTCGACGAGGCCGAACGGCGGCTGGAGACGGCGCTGGCGATCAACCCCAACCTGGCCTTCGCCTACATGCTGGGCGGCGGCCACTACGCCCTGTCGGGCCAGGCGGAGCAGGCACGGCAGGCGCTGCGCACGGCGCTGCGGCTGAGCCCGCGCGACCCTGCCAACCACTGGTGCCACGCCTTCCTCGGCCTCGCCGCCTTCGCCGAGGGCGACGACGAGCGGGCGGCCGAAGAGGCGCGCCAGGCGCTCCATCTGTACCCGGCCTTCCCGGTGGCCCACCGGCTGCTGGCGGCGGCGCTGTCGGCGCTGGGCCGGGCCGACGAGGCGAAGACCGCGCTGGCCGGCCTGTTGGCTGTCGCGCCCGGCGCCACCATCGCCAACACCCGCGCCGGCGTGCCGTGGAAGCCGGCCGAGGTGATGGACCGCTATCTCGACGCGCTGCGCCGGGCCGGGCTGCCGGAGTAGCGGCCGCTAATCGCGCGACAGCGCCACCACCGGGTCGAGGCGGGAGGCGTTGCGGGCCGGCAGGTAGCCGAAGGCGACCCCGATCAGGGTGGAGCACAGGAAGGCGGCGACGATCGAGGCCGTGGAGTAGATCAGCCCGATCATCGGGACCGCGGCGCCGACCACCGCGCCGAGGCCGAGGGCGAGGCCGATGCCCAGCACGCCGCCGATCAGGCACACCAGCACGGCCTCGATCAGGAACTGCTGCAGGATGTCCCCCTGCCGGGCGCCCACCGCCATGCGCACGCCGATCTCGGACACCCGCTCCGACACCGACACCAGCATGATGTTCATCACCCCGATGCCGCCGACGAGCAGCGAGATCACCGCGATGCCCGCGATCAGCAGCGTCAGCAGCTGGGTGGCGCTGCTGATGGTGCGGCGGATGTCGTCGGTGTTGAGGATGAAGAAGTCCTTGCTGCCGTGCCGCTGGGTCAGGAACCGGGTCACCGCCGCCTCCGCGAGATCGGTGCTGATGTCGTCGGCGACGCGGACGGTGATGCTGCGCAGCGAGGTGTTGCCCATGAAGCGGGCCTGCACCGTGGTGTAGGGCAGGTACAGCGACAGGTTCTGGCTGCCGCCGAAGCCGCCCTGCTGGGTCTCGACCACGCCGATCACCCGGCACGGCACCTTGCCGACCAGGAGGATCCGGCCGAGCGGATCCTCGCCGGGGTCCGGGAACATGGTCTTGGCCGTCTCCTCGTCGATCACGACGTCCTGCGACAGCGACCGCGCGCCGTCGGCGTCGAACAGCCGGCCGCGCAGCAGCTTGGTGCCGCGCACCGTGAAGTACTGGGCGCCGACCCCGTTGACCAGGGCGCTGGATTCGCGCGCGCCGTAGCGCACGGTGCTGGTGGTCGACACCGTCGGCGTGACGCCGGCGACATAGGGCTGGCGGGCCAGCTGGTCGGCATCGGCCACCACCAGCGTCGTCACCTTGGCCGAGCGGACGTCGCCGAAATCCTTGCCGGCGAAGACCTCCAGCGTGTTGGTGCCCAGATCGGCGATCTCGGCCAGCACCCGCTGCTGGGTGCCCTGGCCCAGCGCCACCATGCACACCACCGAGGCGATGCCGATGATGATGCCGAGCATCGTCAGCACGGTGCGCAGGCGGTGCGCATTCATCGCCAGCAGCGCCATGCGGAAGGCTTCGCGCAGCCGGTTCAGGAAGGCCAGCCATGGACGCAGCGGCGCGCCCTGCGGCCGCAGCCGGGACGCCGCGGCGGCACGGTCCCCGGTCGGCGCCCGGCGGTCGGCAACGATGGCGCCGTCGCTGATCTCGATGATCCGCTGGGCCCGGCTGGCCACCGCCATGTCGTGGGTGACGATGATGACCGTCCGTCCCTCGGCCTGCAGCTCGGCCAGGATGCGCAGCACCTCCTCGCCGCTGTGCCGGTCCAGGGCACCCGTCGGCTCGTCGGCCAGCACCACGTCGGCGCCGTTCATCAGCGCCCGGGCGATCGACACGCGCTGCTGCTGCCCGCCCGACAGCTGGCCCGGCCGGTGGCCGACCCGGTCCGCCATGCCCAGCCGGCCCAGAAGGGCGGCCGCGCGCGCGTGCCGCTCCTCCGCCCTCTGGCCGGCATAGACCGCGGGGATCGCGACATTGCCCAGCGCCGTCAGCTCGCCCAGCAGGTGGTAGCGCTGGAAGATGAAGCCGAAATGCTCGCGCCGCAGCGCCGCCAGCTCGTCCGCCTCCAGCGCCGCGGTCTCCCGCCCGCGGATGCGGTAGCTGCCGGCGGTGGGCCGGTCGAGGCAGCCGAGGATGTTCATCAGGGTGGATTTGCCGGAGCCCGAGGCGCCGACGATCGCCACCATCTCGCCCGCCTCAATGGTCAGGTCGATGTCGCGCAGCGCCGCGATCGTGCCCTCGCCCGACGGGAATTCGCGGCGCAGACCGCGCAGCACGATCAGCGGTTCGCTCATGGCGGTCACGACCCTGGGGGGCCGGGAGGGCCGGATGGGGCGGCGGTGGCCTGGGCCTCGAGCCCCCCGGTCACCACCCGTTCGCCGGCGCTGAGCCCCGACCGCACCTCGGCGATGGTCTTGTCGTTCAGCCCGATCCGGACCTGGCGCGGCTGGGTGGTGACGCCGTCGGCGCCGACGACCTGGACGGTATAGCTGCCGTCGGCGGCGCGGGCGCCCAGGGCGGCGGAGGGGATGGTCACCACGCCGCGGGCCTGGCCCAGCACGATGTGCACCTCGGCCGTCATGTAGGTCCGCAGGTGGCCGTCGGCGTTCGGCACCTCGAAGGTGCCGATATAGTAGATCGCCGAGGAACTCGACGAGGAGCTGCTGGAACTGGAGCTGGACGAGGCGGTGGAGGTGGTGCTGAAGCTGGAATCGTTGCGGATCGACTCCGGCGCCGGCTCGATCGACGTCAGCTTTGCATCGTAGCGATGGTCCCGGTCGCCCAGGATGGTGAAGTAGACCGGCTGGCCGGGCCGCACGGCGACGACGTCGGCCTCCGAGATCTCCGCCCGCACGGTCATGGTGTCGAGGTCGCCGAGGACGACGATGGTCGGGGTGGATTGGCTGGCGTTCACCGTCTGCCCCTCCTGGCTGACGATCGCCAGAACGGTGCCGTCCGACGGGGCGGTGATGCGGGTGTATCCGAGATCGACCTGCGCCGTCTCGATCTCCACCTGGCCCTCGACGATCTGGGCGTCGAGCTGCTCGATCTGGGCCTCGGTGACGTCGACATTCGCCTGCGCCGATTCCAGATCGGCCTGGGACGAGGCGCGCTGCGCCGCCATCGCCTTCTGCCGGGCCAGGGTCAGCCGGTTCAGCGTCAGCGTCGCTTCCTTCTCGGTCCGCTGCGCCCGCAGATTGGCCAGCGAAGCCTGGGCCTTCCGCAGGGCGTTCTGCTGGGTCAGGCTGTCGATCTCGGCCACCAGGTCGCCCTTCGCCACCTTCTGGCCCAGCGCGACCTTCAGCGAGACGATGCGGCCGGACGCCTGGGCGCCGACCGCGACCAGCCGCTTCGGCTTCAGGGTTCCGGTGGCCAGGACCGATTCCTCGACGTCGCCGATGGCGGCCACCGCCGTCATCCGGGGCACGGCGGCGGGCGGCGACAGCCAGTGCCAGGCCGCCAGGCCGCCGACGGCGAGCAGGGCCAGGATCGCGGCGACGGCGGTGAACCGCCCCCGTTTGCGACGGGGGCGCGCCGGGGACGTGGTGGTGCTGGTGACGATGGGTCCGCTCCGGGTCCGGATGAAGGGCCCGTGCTGACCGGGCGGCGAGCGGGCTTTTATAGCCGGGAAAATGGGCTGGCGTATGTCCCAGCGTTGCCGCAGTGAGGAATTATTGTAACCGGGCGTATCCTGCTTCGGTTTCCGGTCCTGCGATGTCGATCCCGGTCCCTGCCGGACGACCAGGAGCGGAACCGAAGGAGGCCCGGGATGCGCTACCTGCTGATCGTCCATGTCGACCGCGCCCTGATCGGCCGGCTGTCGCCCGAGCAAGGCCGCGACCTGACGCGCCGCTGCATGGCCGGTGACGACGAGCTCCGCCGCAGCGGCCATCTCATCGACTGCGGCCCGCTGGCCGAGCCGGAGACCGCCCGGATCGTGCGGCGCCGCGGCGACAGGCCCTCGGTCACCGACGGCCCCTATGCCGAGACCAAGGAGCATGTCGGCGGCTTCATGCTGATCGAGGCCCGCGACATGGACGAGGCGGTCGCCATCGCGTCGACCTCGCCGATGGCGGCCATGGGCAGCATCGAGGTGCGCGAGCAGCCGACGATGGGGGAGTAGGGCCTGCCCTTATCCCTTCCCCGCCCGCCGGGCCCGGACCTTGTCCGGCAGGCCGTCATGGTCGCCCATCGGGCGGGCCGGCGCGTCGTCCCACCAGTCGGAGCGCATCGGCTTCCGCTCCGGGTTACGCGGATAGATGATGCGGTTCTCCGGCTTCGGCGCCTCGCCGACCACCAGCAGGCGCACCTCGGCCTCGGTGTTGTTGATGAAGGTGTGGCACTGGCCGGTGCCGGCCGGGAAGCCGACCGCGTCCCCGGGCCCGAGACGGTGCAGCACGCCGTCGAGCCAAGCGTCCGGCGTGCCCTCGAGGACGTAGACGAACTCCTCCTCATGGCTCTCGGCATGCGGGTAGGAGGTGCGGCGGCCGGGCGGCAGCCGCTCGTGATGGATGCCGATGCGGGTCAGGCCGAAATGCCGGCCGAAGGGCGCGCCGATGCTGAGCAGCTCGTCGTCGCCGCGATAATGGTGGTCGTCCGGCCCTTCGATCTCGGTCCAATGCGCGATGCAGGACGGACGGTCGGTCGGTGCCATGATGCCTCCCCCGAGCAGCGTGACGCGATGGTGCGAGGCTAGCCGAGCGTCGGCGCCGATGCCATGTCGCTGACAGATTCGCCGCCGAGCCTCGAGGACCATGAGCCGACCCACACGCCGACCGATCGACCGCCGCGCCCTCCTCGCCCTCCTGCCGGCAGGCGCCCTCGCCGCCTGCGGGGCGCCCTTCGCCGGGCCGCCGCCGCCGCGGGTCCGCATCATCGACCTGCGGCCCCTGGACGCGACCATGTTCGAGCAGCGCTGGGAGGCGCTGCTGCGGGTCGAGGAACAGGCCGGCACCGGGTTGCAGGTCGACGCCATGACCGCGGCGATCGAGATGAACGGGCGAGAGTTCGGCAGCGGCCGGACCGACCGGGCCTTCCTGCTGCCGGCGCATGGCGAGCGCGAGGTATCGGTGCCGATGCGCGGCTCCGGCCTCGGCCTGGTCGACCAGCTGGCCACGATCGGCCGCCGCGGCGAGCTGAAATGGCAGGTCGAAGGCGTGTTCCTGAGCGCCGGCCGCCAGATCCCCTACCGCGACGAGGGCACGGTGTTCTCGCTGCGCGACACGCTGAGGGATTCGCTGCTGCCGTTCTGAGCCTGTCCGATACCGCTACTGGCGCGGCCGTCTGATGGCGGACTCGAAGCTTCCGGTGCTCACGCACCAAACGTGCGCTGCGCGCCGGTTCTCGAAACCACCACCAGCCGACTCACGCCAGCGCGGTCTCGGACAGGCTCGGATCGCTCAGAACGCCTTGCACGCGCGCCAGCGCCTCCGCCAGCTCGGCCCGGCTGCCTGCGGCGGCAAGGCTGAGCCGCAGGCCCTGCGGCGCTTCGCGCGTCACCGCGAAGACATCGGCGGCCACCACCTCGACCCCGGCGGCGAGGCAGCGGGCCGCGGCGGCATCGCCGTCCCGCGGCAGCCAGAGATGCGGGCTGGCAGCCCGGCCCGGCGGCACCAGCCCGGGCAGGGCGCGGCGGGCCTGGGCGTGCCGGGCCGCGATCTCCGCCCGCTGCCAGGCCAGGCGCCGGGCGGCGGTGCCGTCCTCGATCCAGCGGCAGGCGACCTCGCCCATCAGCGGCGCCAGCGGCCAGCTGGTGGCGTGGATCTGCCCGGCCAGATCCCGCACCGGGGCGCAGGCCCCGGCGACCAGGCCAAAGCGCAGCCCGGCCGCCACGGTCTTGGACAGGCTGGTGACCAGCACGCCGCGCTCCGGCGCCAGCGCCACCAGCGGCGGCCGGTCGGTCAGCGCGCCATAGGCGTCGTCCTCGACCAGCCACAGCCCGCGGCGGCGGGCGACCGATGCGATCTCGGCCTGCCGCGCCGGCCCCATCACCGCGCCGGTCGGGTTCTGCAGGTTCGGCACCAGCACCGCGACCCGGGCGCCGGTGGCGCGGACGGCGCGGTCCAACGCCTCGGGCAGCACGCCCTCGCCATCCATGGCGACGCCGTGCAGCGGCAGGCGCAGCCAGCGCGCCGCCGCCTTCAGGCCCGGGAAGGCCAGCTCCTCGACCAGCACCGGGTCGCCGGGGGCGCAGAGCTGCAGCAGCACCGCGGTCAGCGCCGCCTGGGCCCCGGCGCAGGGCACCACATCGGCGGGCCTGAGATGCAGCCCGCGGGCGGCCAGCCAGGCGGCGCCGGCGATCCCGGCCCGCTGCAGCAGCGCCGGCGGGTGATAGGCCAGGGCGGCGTCGATCCGGCCCTCGGCGGCGACCGCGGCCAGGACGGCGGCGAGGTCGGCGCTGTCCGGGTCGACCGCCGGGACGTTGGTCGACAGGTCGATCGGCGCCGGCGCGCCCGGCACCGCCGCCTTGAGGCCGAACAGCACCGCCTCGCGGCTGGCCGCCAGCACATAGGTGCCGCGCCCGACCTCGCCCGATACGAGGTGGCGCCGCGCCGCCTCGCGATACGCCTGGGTCACGGTGCTGACGTTCAGACCGAGCTTCCAGGCCAGATCGCGATGGGTCGGCAGGCGCTCGCCGGGCCGCAGCTCGCCGGCGGCGATGGCGTCGGCCAGCGCCTCGACGATGGCGAGATAGCGCACCGGGCTGCGCCCCGCCAGGCTCGGCACCCACATTCTTGTCTGCCAGACAATGTCTTCGTTGACCCACACAATCCGCTCCGCCGATGCTGGGGTCAATCCCGCCATCGGAACGCCGACCCATGTTCGACCTGACCGCCCTCGAGGATGCCGCCCGGCTGGTGCATGCAACCATGCCGCCGACCCCGCAATTCGCCTGGCCGCTCTTGGCCGCGCGCACCGGCTGCGAGGTCTGGGTCAAGCACGAGAACCACACCCCGATCGGCGCCTACAAGGCGCGCAACGGCCTGGTCTTCATCGATGCGCTGCGCCGCCGCCGGCCGGATGTCCGCGGCATCGTCACGGCGACGCGCGGCAATCACGGCCAGAGCC
Source organism: Inquilinus sp. Marseille-Q2685 (assembly GCF_916619195.1). Taxonomy (NCBI): domain Bacteria; kingdom Pseudomonadati; phylum Pseudomonadota; class Alphaproteobacteria; order Rhodospirillales; family Rhodospirillaceae; genus Inquilinus; species Inquilinus sp. Marseille-Q2685. Next base: position 97,097 of record NZ_CAKAKL010000009.1, on the reverse strand, counting down.
TGCCCTTCGCCGCCCGTGGCACCGGCCTGGCCGTCACCGTGGTGGTGCCGCACGGCAATTCGGTGGAGAAGAACGCCGCCATGCGCGCCTTCGGGGCCGATCTGGTGGAGCATGGAAGCGACTTCGACGAGGCCTATGCCCATGCCAGGCATCTGTCCGAGGCGCGCGGGCTGGAGATGGCGCCGGCCTTCCACCCCGACCTGATGCGCGGCGCCGCCACCTATGCGCTGGAGCTGTTCCGGGCGGTCAAGGATCTCGACACCGTCTACGTGCCGATCGGCATGGGGTCGGGCATCAGCGGCCTGATCCGCACCCGGGACCTCTTGGGCCTGAAAACCCGGATCGTCGGCGTGGTCTCGACCGAGGCACCGGCGATGGCGCTATCGGTCGAGGCCGGGCGCGTGGTGACGACCGAGACCGCCCGCACCTTCGCCGACGGCATGGCCTGCCGGGTGCCGGACCCGGAGGCCTTCGCCATCGTGCGGGCCGGCGCGGACCGCATCGTCCGGGTCACCGACGACGAGGTCGCCGCCGCCCTGCGCGCGTACTGGACCGACACCCACAACCTGGCCGAGGGCGCGGGCGCAGCCGCCCTGGCGGCGCTGCTGCAGGAGCGCGGGCGGATGCAGGGCCGGCGCGTCGGCCTGATCCTGACCGGCGGCAACATCGACCTGGCGGTGGCGCGGCGGATTCTGGCGGAGGGTTAGAGACGCGAGGTCACGGCCGGCGCCGCCGCCCGGCCAGGAGGACCTCCGGCTCGCCGTCCCCGGCCAGCTCCTTGCAGCGGGTCACCTCGGGCGAGGTCCAGCGCTGCGACCACCGCGCCTGCTCGGCATGGTCGGAGGGCCTGTCCCAGGCGCTGGCCGTGGCCCGCGCCTCCGTCTCGCTCCCGGCCCGGACGATCAGCACGGACCGGGTCTCGCCGCGCCAGCTCTCGTCGTTCCAGTCCCGGGGATACAGCTTGTAGAACGCCATCGGTCTCCTCCGGCCCGCCGCGCCGGCCCTGGCGGTCAACGGCGCTCCTTCGGCGCCGGGGCGTCGCGATGGGCGGCGACCGCGGCCTCGAGGTCCCGGGCGGCCTGCAGCGAGATCGCATGCATGGTCATGTTGCCGCGCCGCGCATAGCGTTCGGCGTCCTGGCGCGCCTCGCGGGCCTGGCGCTCGGCCGTCTTCGCGGATCCAACGTCCTTGCCCAGCGCCGAGAGGCGGATGTCACCTGCCGTCATATCCGGATGTCCTTGTCGGTTCGCCGGCCAGCATGGCCCGGCGGCCCCGTCTTGGCCAGATAATATTGCGAGATGACCGGCCATGGTCGTGCAACCTTCAAATTTCCAGAGGATCGCGGAAAAATCAAACCGCGACAGGCACCACGACATCTTGAAATGTATCTGGAAACGCCGTATCGGGCGATTTTTGCAGACACGATCCTGGATTCATTCTAAACTGCTTTTTCTCAGGATTTATTGAGGCTCGATGCGCAGAGTGCCCGTGGCGACGGAGCGCCCCTGCGATCACGCGCGTCCCGCCGGTTCCGGCCGCGACGCGATGGACGGGCCGCCCCCTCACCGCGCTCCCCGCCGGGCGCAGAAATGCTGGAATGACCGACAACCGATATGCCGTGGGCAGCACCGTCTATATCTGGCGGCGACCCAGCCCCAGCACCGCCATCGCCGGCGCCTACACGGTGGTGGCCCACTACCCGAGCGAATCCTCCGGCCGGCTCTACCGGGTGCGCAGCGTGCTCGGGACCGAGGAGCGCATGGTGCCCGAAACCGATCTCTCCGACGTGCCGCGCGGCGCCGACACCCTGGAGCGCACCCCGCGCAAGCGGCGCAGCGCCTGACCGGGGCCGGGATGGGCTACGAGATGTCCCGCGCCGGGGCCGCGGCGTTCGACTGCCAGGCCTGCGGCGCCTGTTGCGCCTTCTCTCGCGACTGGCCGCGATTCTGGACCGAGAGTGAGGCCGAGATCGAGCGTGTTCCCCGCCGCTATCGCGACGATGACGTGATGCGCTGCGACGGCGACCGCTGCGCCGCCTTGGAGGGCGAGATCGGCCGCTCCCCCCGCTGCGCGGTCTATGCCGACCGGCCGGTGGTCTGCCGCGACTGCGTGCCGGGCGACGACGCCTGCCGGATCGCGCGGGCCGGGCTGGGGCTGGCGGCGTGAGCGCGCCGGCCGATCGCGCGGCGCCGACCCGCCTGCCCCGGCGACCACTGATCTGAAGGCGCTGCGCTGGCTGCTGCCGGCCGCGGGCAGACCCGGGCCAGGATCGGCTGCCGGCAACAGAGCCTTCGGCTATCCTGCCGGCGAGATGACGACCCGAGTCCCGACCTCCGCCCTGCTCGACGACCTGCTGCGCGATGCCGATACCGAGCGCGTGACCTTGGGCTGGCTGGTGGACCGGCTGGGCGACCGCTCTTTCGGCTTGGTCATGCTGCTGCTGGCGCTGCTCGGGGCAATGCCGGGCGCATCCGCCGTCGTCGCCCCGCTGCTGGCCATCCTGGCGGTGCAGATGATGCTGGGCCATGCCGGACCGGCCTTTCCCCGCCGCGTCGCCGGGCGCAGCGTGCGGACCGAGGGGCTGACGCGCACCCTCCGCCGTGCCTCGACGGTGCTGCGCACCCTCGAAGGCTTCATCCATCCGCGCTGGCCGACGCCGTTCGAGGCGACCAAGCGCGGCGTCGGCCTCGTGGTGCTGCTGCTCGGCGTGCTGCTGCTGGCCCCGGTCCCCCTGAGCAACATCCCTCCCGCCCTGGCGATCGCCCTGCTCGCCATCGCCTATCTGGAGGAGGACGGGATCCTGCTCTGCGTCGCCCTCGCGGCCTCCGCCCTGCTGCTCGCCATCGCCGCCGGCGCCGTCTGGCAGACGATGGGTGAGCTGGGCTGGGTGCGGGGATTCTTCTAGCAGGGCGCGCCTACTCCCCCTGCTGCAGCAGCGAGCCGCGGTTGCGCGCGGTGCGGAAGCCCCGGAGGAAGGCGGCGCAGCCGAGGCCGAGCCAGATCACGTTGAGGCCGGCCGCGGCGAGGAAATGGGCCATGGCGAAGCCCTGGCCGTGCAGCAGGCCGCGCATGCCCTCGAACACATGGGCCGGCGGCAGCGCCAGGGCCACCCATTGCAGCCAGCCGGGCAGCACCGAGACCGGATAGTAGATCGCGCTGATCGGCGAGATGGCGAAGACGATGGCCCAGGCCAGCCCCTCCGCCCCCATGCCGTAGCGCAGGATCAGCGCCAGCACGACCAGCGCCACGGCCCAGCCGGTGACGATCAGGTTGACGAAGAAGGCCAGCAGCGGCAGGCCGAGCGAGAAGATGTTCCAGTGGTACAGCAGGATCGCCAGCAGCGCCGCCGGCACCACCCCGACCAGGGTGCGGATCAGGCTCATCGCCATCAGCGACGCCACCCATTCCCAGGGCCGCAGCGGGCTGACGAAGAGATGGCCGAGATTGCGGCTCCACATCTCCTCGAGGAAGGAGATCGACATGCCGAGCTGGGCCCGGAACAGCAGGTCCCACAGCAGCACCGCCGAGATCAGCACGCCCGCGGCCTGGGCCTGCCAGTTCATCGCCGGCGCCAGGCTCTCGGTGATCAGGCCCCAGACCACCATCTGCACGGTGGGCCAGTAGGCGAGCTCGATCAGCCGCGGGATCGAGCCGCGCAGGATGTAGAGGTGGCGCAGCATCACCGCGGCGATCCGGCCGCCGGCGGAGCCGCGCAGGGCGGGCGGAGAAGCGTGGGTCCCGCTCATGGCGCCGCCGGTCATTGCGCCGCCTGGCCCAGCGCGCCGCGGCTGCGGGCGATGTCGAGGAACACCTCCTCGAGGTCGCTGCGGCCGTATTTGGCGATGAGGTGGTCGGGCGAGCCCTGGTCGACGATCCTGCCGGCCTTCATCATCAGCACCTGGTCGCTCAGCCGCTCGACCTCGTCCATGTTGTGGCTGGCCAGGAGGATGGTCGCCCCGCGCTCGGCCCGGTAGCGCTCCAGCATGCCGCGCACCCAGTCGCCGGTGTCGGGGTCGAGCGAGGCGGTCGGCTCGTCCAGCAGCAGCAGCTCCGGCGCGTTGACCAGCGCCTTGGCCAGCGCCACCCGGGTCTTTTGCCCGGCCGACAATTTGCCGGACGCCCGGTCGAGGAATCCGGTCAGGTCCAGCAGCTCGGCCAGCTCGGCGATGCGGCGGCGGCGGTCGCGCACGCCGTAGAGCCGGGCGTAGACCGCCAGGTTCTCGCGCACCGTCAGCCGGTGCGGCAGATCGACATAGGGACTGGAGAAGTTCATCCGGGGCAGGACGGCCCAGCGGTCCCGCGCCATGTCGTGGCCGAGCACGGTGATGCGGCCGCCGGACGGCAGCAGCAGGCCGAGCAGCATCGAGATCGTGGTGGTCTTGCCGGCGCCGTTGCCGCCCAGGAGGGCGACGGTCGAGCCGCGCGGCACCACGAAGGAGATGCCGTCGACCGCGGGCGCGGCGCCGGGATGGAAGCGCTTGGACAGGCGCTCCGCTATGATGACGCCGTCGGAGAGCATGGAGCGAGAATGGACGGCCATTCCAAAAATGACCAGAGGCCCGAGAATGACCAGGGGGCCGGGGTCGATCCGGCGGCGGAGGCCGGGCGCAACCCGGCGCTGCGGCCGCTGCCGGAGGCGTCCGACGCGGTGCCCGGCCGGCGCATGCGGGCGCGGATCAGCCAGATCACCCTGATCAAGATCCGCTGGGTCGCCGTCGCCGGCCAGGCCGCCACCATCCTGTTCGTGCATTACTGGCTGGGCTACGAGCTGCCGCTGTGGCCGGCGCTGGCCATCGTCGGCATCTCGGTGGCGCTGAACGTCGCCGCCGTCGTCCAGGGCAAGTGGCGACTGCGGCTGGTGGAACGGGATGCGGCCCTCTATCTCGGCTACGACATGTGCCAGCTGGTGGCGCTGCTGTTCCTCACCGGCGGCCTTCTGAACCCCTTCGTGGTGCTGATGCTGGCGCCGCTGACGGTCTCGGCCACGCTGCTCAGCTACCGCAGCACGACGACGCTGACCGGCCTGGCCCTCGCCGGCGTCGTGCTGCTGGCCTTCTGGCACTACCCGCTGCCGGGCGGCATGCCCTCCAGCGGGTCGCCCTACCATCTCGGCGTCGGGCTGGCGATGGGCATCGCCATCCTGTTCGTCTCGAACTACGTCTGGCAGGTGGCGGCCGATGCCCGCCAGGTGTCGGACGCGCTCGGCGCCACCCAGCTGGCGCTGGAGCGCGAGCAGCGGATCTCGCTGCTGGGCGGCCTGGCGGCGGCGGCGGCGCACCAGCTGGGCACGCCGCTCGGCACCATCACCCTGATCGCGCGCGAGATGCGGCGCGACGTGCCGGCCGACAGCCCGATGGCCGAGGACATCGCCCTCCTGGAGCAGGAGGTCAACCGCTGCCGCGACATCCTGACCGAGCTGGCGCGGCGGCCGGAGCCGGACGACGAGGATCCGTTCCGGCTGATGAGCCTGCCGGCGCTGGCCGGGGCGGCGGCCGAGACCTACCTGCATTCCGAGAACCGGCGCCTGTCCATCACCGCCGCCGACGGCCCGCCGGGCCAGACGCTGGTGCTGCGGCGGACGCCGGAGCTGATCCACGGCCTGGGCAACCTGATCCAGAACGCGCTGCAATTCGCCCGAAACCGGGTCGAGATCAGCGCCGAATATGGACCGAAGACCGTGGTGCTGAAGATCGTCGACGACGGACCGGGCTTCCCGCTGGCCCTGCTGGGCCGGCTGGGCGAACCCTATGTCTCCGGCCGCGGCGAGGACAGCGACCATATGGGTCTCGGCATCTTCATCGCGGCCACGCTGCTCGAGCACAGCGGGGCCCAATTGTCCTTCTCGAATGGCCCGCAAGGGGGCGCGGTTATTGCAGTTGCGTGGCCGCGACACAAATTTGAGAGGAAAGAAAGGACCTGGGCATGACCATCACCCCTGCCACCCTGACCCCCGACCAGCCGGCGCCGCTGCCGGCGCGCGACGCGGCCAAGAGCCTGCTGATCGTCGACGACGACGTTGCCTTCCGCACCCGCCTGGCCCGCGCCATGGAGAAGCGGGGCTTCGAGGTGGTGACCGCCGACGGCCTGGCCACCGGCATCGACCTGGCCCGCCGCGTCGCCCCCGCCTTCGCCGTGCTGGACCTGCGGCTGGGCGATGGCAACGGGCTCGACATCGTGCCGGTGCTGCACGAGGCGCGGCCGGACAGCCGGGTGATCATGCTGACCGGCTACGGCAACATCGCCACGGCGGTGGCCGCGGTGAAGGCCGGCGCCGTCGACTACCTGGCCAAGCCGACCGATGCCGACCAGATCGAGGCGGCGCTGCTGAACCCGGACGAGAAGCTGCCGCCGCCGCCGGAGAACCCGATGTCGGCCGACCGGGTGCGGTGGGAGCACATCCAGCGCGTGTTCGAGCAGTGCGACCGCAACGTGTCGGAGACGGCGCGCCGGCTGAAGATGCACCGCCGCACCCTGCAGCGGATCCTGAACAAGCACGCCCCGCGCGGGTAGGGGCTGGCACTCTGGTTTCGGACCAGCCCCCGACGATCAGCCCGCCGCCTGCGGCAGCCGGGCCGTCGCCTCGATCTCGACCCGCATATGCGGCTGCACCAGCTGGGCGAAGATCGTGGTGTTGGCCGGCCGCGCCGCGTCGCAATGGCGGCGGATGATCGGCACGATGCGCTCGAACTCCGCCTGGCTCGTGACATAGATCACCACCCGCACCAGGTGCTCCAGCCCCGCCCCGGCCTGGCCGAGCGCCCAGGCGATGTTGCGGAAGCAGTTCTCGCACTGGCTCTCGACATCCTCCGGAAAGGAGAAGTCCTGCGGATCGAAGCCGGTGGTGCCGGAGACGAAGACCCAGCCGTCGGCCACCACGGCCCGGGCGTAGCCGGCCCGGTCCTCATAGGGCGAGCCGGTGAAGATGCGGGTTCCGATCATGGTCTGTCCTTTCGGTAAGCGTCAGAGATGGAGCGTGCCGCCGGCGACGGTGACGCAGCGGCCGCGCAGCTCGACCCGGCTGGAACCATCCGGGTTGGATTCAAGCCGCACCGCGATGCGGCTGGGGCGGCCGAGCGCGTGGCCCTGTTCGATCACGAGCTCGCCGGACGCCGGCACCAAGCCGCGTGAGGCGAGGTGCCAGGCCAGCGGGCCGGCGGCGCTGCCGGTCGCCGGATCCTCCCACAGCCCGACGGTCGGGTTGAAGAAGCGGGCATGGGCCGCAGCCTCAGGGTCGGCCGGGTCGAGGCTGTACAGGTAGCAGCCCTGCGCCCCGGCCCGGTGGAGCTCTGCCAGCAGGCGGGCCGCGTCCGGACCGGCCGCGGCGACCGCGGCGCGGTCGCGGGCCTGGACCAGGAGATGCGGCGCGCCGGTCGAGACCGTGCGGGGACCGGGCAGCAGGTCGTCGCCCCGCAGGCCCAGCGCCGCCGCCAGCGCGGCCGGTTCGGGATGCTCCGCCAGGGCCTGCGGCTCCCCCTGGGTCAGGCCGATCGCGGCCAGCCTGCCGCCCCGCGCCTCGACCGCGACCGGCAGCAGCCGGCCGCCGAGCTGCTGCCGCAGCGCCAGGCCCTCGCCGAGCGGGCCGAGCCGCCCCGATTCCGCCAGCCACCACCAGGCGCCGAGCGCGTTGTGGCCGGCGCCCGAGACCTCGGCCCCGGCCGGGGTGAAGGACCGCAGCCGGGCTGCCGCGTCGGGCTCGGTCGGCGCCAGCAGGAAGGTGGTCTCGGACTGGTTCAGCTCGCGCGCGATCCGGCGCAGCAGGTCGTCCTCCAGCCCGTCCGCCTCCGGCACCACGGCCAGCGGATTGCCCGCCAGCGGCTCGTCGGCGAAGACGTCGACCAGAAAGAACGGGAGGGTGCGCGGGACGGTCATCGGCGACATCCGGTTGAGCTGGCTTCAGCGGCCTCGATCCATAATTCGGTTGCAAGCCGGCCCGATCCAATCGAGATGTCTTCAATTGCTGTTGAGAAAATCTCAGGAGACCGCGATGGCCCTGCCCTCCCTGAACGCGCTGCAGGCCGCCGAGGCTGTGGGCCGGCTCGGCTCGCTCTCCCGCGCCGCGGCGGCGCTGGGTGTGACCCCGAGCGCGGTCAGCCACAGGTTGCGCGGGCTGGAGCAGCAGCTAGGCCTCGGCCTGTTCGAGCGGACCGAGGCCGGGCTGGTTCCGACCGCGGCCGGGCGGCGCCTGCTGCCGGGGCTGGGCGAGGGCTTCCAGCGCATCGCCGCGGCGGTGGCCGAGGCGACGGCGCAGGAGCGCGGCGCCGTGACCGTCACCTGCGGCCTGGCCTTCGCGGCGAAATGGCTGGTGCCGCGGCTGGTCGGCCTCGCCGCGCGCCATCCGGAGCTGGAGGTGCGGCTGGTCACCACCAGCCGGCTGGTCGGGTTCGACCGCGAGGACATCGATCTGGGCATCCGCTTCGGCCGCGGCCGCTGGCCCGGCCTGAAGGCCGAGCTGGTGGCGCCGCAGCCGCTGATCCCGGTCGCGGCCCCGGCGGTCGCCGCCGCCCTGGCCGACCCGGCGGCCGGGCCGGCGCGGGCGGTGGCGCTGATCGAGGACGAGCAGAGCCTGTTCGGCTGGGACGCCTGGCTGGCGGCCGGCGGCCCCGCCGCCCTCGCCGCCCATCCGCGCCGGCGCTTCCCCGACGCGTCGTTGGCGGTCGAGGCGGCTTTGGCCGGCCACGGGCTCTGGCTGGCCTGGCCGCTGCTGGTCGAGGAGGCGCTGGCGTCCGGCCGCCTGGTCCGCGCCTTTCCCGACAGCATCGACGCCGGCCTCGGCTACTGGCTGGTCTCCACCCCCGCCCGCTGGCGCCGCCCCGAGGTCGCCCGGTTCCGGACCTGGCTCACGGGCGCGCTCGGCGGCTGATGCGCGATCCGGCTGAAGCCGGGAACGGCGGCAGAGGGGCGGACAACGGGACCCGACCATCTCGCACGGGATGCTGCCCGACTGAATTCGGCTGCAGGGTGATCGTCCGAGATTCCTGGAATAGAAGGCGCCCGAGCATCATCATGATCAAGGCGCGTGAGGGCTCCCTCAGTCGACAGTGTCCCGGAACGTTGCCTCAGGGCATTTGTTTCATGCAGGAGCGGGAGCGGGCTGGACCCGATGCCGAGAGGCGAGATCAGGATGTTCAAAGTGTTGGAATATGCCGTCGCGGCCGCCCTCCTCCTGGCGCCGGCCGCCGCCATGGCCGATCCCTGGAAGGACGAGAGCGGCCACGGCTGGCGCGGCGGAGACTACAAGCAGGAATGGCGCGACGGCCGCTGCAAGTACGAGCGCAAATGGGATGACGGCGAGTACAAGGAAGAGGTGAAATGCGACGGGCCGCGCCGGTATCGGCCGCGGGGCTATTACGAGCGCCCGCCCGCCTACTACTATGAGCGCCCGCCCGTCGTGGTCGCCCCGACACCCCCGCCGGGGATCACCGTCACGATCCCGTTCGATTGATCGACGGGCGCCACCCGGGACATCGGTGACGTCCTCTCCGGCGGACCGTCGCCGCCTGCCGGATCCGCCCGCCCAGGCTTACGGCTTCTCTCCCGCCTCCCGGTTCCGGAACGCCGCCTCGCCGGCGTCCGACACCTCGACCCACCGCTTGTCGGGCGCCGCGCCCTCGACGTAGCTGTCGTGCCAGTTCCACCATTTGTAGGTCGGAGTCTGGGGATAGCCTTCGGGCGAATCCTCCCACACCTCCTGCCGGCCCAGCGGCGTGATGTCGAGGTAGTTCCAGGTGCCCCCCATCTGTTCGTCGCCGCGGTTGTTGATGAAGTAGGTGCGGAACACGCGGCCGGCGTCGCGGAAGAACACGTTGGTGCCGTGCCACTCGTCCACGCCGAAATCGGCGTCGAAGCCGTCGGTGATGGTGAACCACGGCATGGTCCAGCCCATCCGCGCCTTCAGCCGCGCGATGTCGGCCTGCGGCGCGCGCGAGACGAAGACCAGGGTGGTGTCGCGGGCGTTCAGATGGGCCAGGTGGGCGACCTGGTCGGCCACCATGGAGCAGCCGCGGCAGGCATGGTCCGGCCAGCCGAACACGCCCGGCTCGAAGAAGGCGCGGTAGACGATCAGCTGGCGCCTTCCGTCGAACAGGTCGAGCAGGCCGGCCTTGCCGGCAGGCCCCTCGAACACGTAGTCCGTCCTCACCTCCATCCACGGCATCCGCCGGCGCTCCGCGGCCAGGGCGTCGCGGGCGCGGGTGTGGGCCTTCTCCTTCACCAGCAGCTGCTGGCGCGCCGCCTCCCATGCCTCCGGCGACACCACCGGCGGCGTGCGCAGGACGGGCTGTCCGGTCCCGGCTGATGCGGTCATGGCTATCTCCTCCGAATTCGGGCGGATGCCTCGTGCCGAGGCGCATCGCCCGGTGTTGATCGTGAGATAGCTTGGGTCCGGGTGCCGGACAGCGGGAGTGACAAGTGTGGCGCGAGTCCGCTATTCGCCCGCCGCGGCCTGCATATCCATCCAGATCGGCTCGAAGACATGGCCGTCGGGGTCCTCGAAGCTGCGGCCATACATGAAGCCCAGATCCTGGCGCTCGCGGATGTCGGCCCTGCCGCCGGCGGCTGCCGCGGCCTCGGTGATGGCGTCCACCTCCGCCCGGCTGTCGCGCGACAGGGCGATCAGCATGCCGATCGCCTCCCGCGGCTTCGCCAGCGGCCGCGGCGCGAAGGTCTGGAAATAGTCCTGCGTCAGCAGCTGGAAGGTGATGGCGTCGGACCACACCATCGACGCGGCCCGGTCGTCGCTGAACTGCTCGTTCTTCTCGCAGCCGATCGCCTGGTAGAAGCGGATCGAGGCCGCGAGATCCGCCACCGGCAGGTTCACGAAGATCATCTTCGGCATGGCAACTCTCCTTGTGTCCGCGGTTTCGCCCTAGACCAGCGCCTGAACGATCGTGTCGCTGGGATGGATGCCGATCAGCTCGAGCCGACCGGCGCCGGTGTTCTCGAAGCGATGCGGCACATTGGCGGCGGCCACGACGATGTCGCCCGGATAGGCTCTCGTCGTCTCGCCGCCCACGGTGAACTCGGCCTTGCCCGTCCGGACCACCCAGGTCTCCGGATAGGGGTGCACATGCAGCGCCGATCCCTGGCCCGGCGCGGCGTCGACCAGGAAGAACGACACCTGGCTGCCGAAATCACGGCCCTCGAAGCGGACGGTCCGGCTCTGGCCCGGCTGCGGCTCCTGATGGCGACGAACCTGGAACATCGGGCTCCTCCCTCGTGCGCCGCCACAGCGGCAAGGTTATCTTCGTGAGAAGATATATGAGACAATATATCTTCTCGTCAAGATATATTGGCTGACCGCCCGGGAAGGCGTATGTCTCGCCCGGCGGTGCGCCGCGGGAGAGGGACGGATGACCGACGGAGCTGAAGAGACCGACGGCCAGGCGGATGGCGATCATGTCGACCGGCTGCGCCGGCAATGGGCACGGGAGCTGCCCGATCTGGACACCGGGCCGATGGCGATCCTTGGGCGGGCCTACCGGCTGTCGAACCTGGTGCGCGGCAGCATCGAGGCCACCTTCGCCGGCTTCGGCCTCGACCGCGGCGAGTTCGACGTGATCGGGACCCTGCGCCGGTCCGGGCCGCCCTATCGGCTGACGCCGACGGAGCTGTACACCGCGCTGATGATCTCGTCGGGCGGCCTCACCCACAGGCTGGACCGGCTGGAGAAGGCGGGGCTGATCCGGCGCGAGAAGTCTCCGCAGGACGGGCGCAGCGTGCTGGTGGTGCTGACCGAGGCGGGCGCGGCGCGGGCCGAGGCGGCCTTCCGCGCGGACATGGCCAAGGAAGCCGCCTTCCTGCAGGCCCTGGACCCGCAGGACCGCGCGGCACTCGCGGCCCTGCTGCGCAAGCTGATCGCCGGGATCGAGCGCGATCCGCCGCGCGGCGACGAGCCGCGCTGATCCGGGACGGCCCCGGAACAAGCGGCAGCGGAATTCGTTCTCACCTTCGCCCGCTACGGCGCCGCATCGGCGCTTGGCAGCGGGCGCCCGATTTGATCCACTGCGCGGGGCGAGGGAGAGACGACGGCGATGAACATCGGCGAGGCGGCGCGGCGTTCGGGCCTGCCGGCGAAGACGATCCGCTATTACGAGGAGATCGGGCTGGTCCGGCCGGACCGGCGCGACAACAACTACCGCGACTACGGGGCCCATACGCTGGAGGTGCTGCGCTTCCTGCGCCGGTCGCGCGAGTTCGGCTTCTCCATCGAGCAGTGCCGCGCCCTCCTGTCCCTGTACGAGGACCCGACGCGCTGCTCGTCGCAGGTGAAGGCCCTGGCCTCGGCCCGGATGGTCGAGATCGACGAGAAGATCCGCGAGCTGGAGGCGCTGCGGGAGAGCCTGGGCCGGCTGGTGCGCCGATGCCCCGACGACGCCGACCCCGGCTGCCCGATCATCGACGAGCTGGCCGGCGCGCCGGAAGGCCCGGTGGCGATCGCCGCAATGCGATGATCGAAAGCCTGTATTTCCCAAACCCCTTGGGCCCTGCGTCGCCTTGCGGTGAGTCGAATGAGGGCGCGGGCCACGAAGAGCGTATCGGGATATACGGTCGAGTGGCCCGCGCCCGCAGGCGGCCGCCGCAAGGCGACCCTGCGGGCCGTCGCCCCATGTCCGCAGGGTGCGTCGCCACGCTTGCCCGATGTGCTGCATCGCGCGGCGCGCGGCTCCTGCCCTGCGGGCATGGGACGGCGGCGCAGGACCCAAGGAGTTTGGGAAATGCAGGCTAGGCGGGCGCTGTTCCTCGTCAACCCGAAGGCCAGCCGGGCCGAGACCGGCCTGGATGCCGTGATCAGGACCCTGACCGATGGCGGGGTCGAGCCGGTGCGGCCGCTGCACGACGATGTCGACACGCTGATCCGGCGCCATGCCGCCGCGGTCGAATGCGTCATCATCGGCGGCGGCGACGGCACGCTGAACCATGCCGCCCCGGCCCTGATCGAGACCGGGCTGCCGCTCGGCATCCTGCCGCTGGGCACCGCCAACGACCTGGCGCGGACGCTGGAGCTGCCGGCCGACCCGGTGGCCGCCGCGCAGGTCATCGTCGACGGCCGGATGCGCAGCATCGATCTGGGCGAGGTCAATGGCCGGCCCTTCTTCAACGTCGCCAGCCTGGGCATGAGCGTCGAGCTGGCGAAGTCGCTGGACGGCGGCACCAAGAAGCGCTGGGGCCGCTTCGGCTATGCCTTGGCCGCGCTGCGGCTGGTGCGGCGGCTGAAGCGCTTCTCGGCCGAGATCCGGGCCGATGACGGGCGGGTGATCCGCGGCAAGAGCATCCAGATCGCGGTCGGCAACGGCCGCTTCTACGGCGGCGGCATGAGCATCGCCGAGGACGCGGCGCCGGATGACGGCATGCTCGACGTCTATTCGATCGAGGTCGACCACTGGATGTGGCTGGCGCTGATGTACCCGTCCTTCCGCGCCGGGCGGCACGGCCGCTGGGACGAGGTGCACGCCTTCCGCTGCCGGTCGGTCGAGATCCGCACCCGTCGGCCGCGCGACGTCAACACCGACGGCGAGGTGACGACCCAGACCCCGGCCCGGTTCCGGGTGCTGCCCAGGGCGGTGCGGGTCTACACCCCGCTGCTGATCGCCCCGGCCGTCACTCCTCCGCCGGCACCGGCCGCGGCCGGCTGACCGCGAGCAGCCACAGGCTGCCGAGGATGGCCGCGACCAGCGACCCGGCCAGCACGCCCATCTTGGTCGCCGCCTGCAGCGCCGGGTCTTCGAAGGCCAGGGCGCCGATGAACAGGCTCATGGTGAAGCCGATGCCGGCCAGCACCGAGACGCCGCCGAGCTGGGCCGTGGTCGCCCCGGCCGGCAGCGCCGCGACGCCGAGGCGGATCGACGCCCAGGCGGCGACGCCGACGCCCAGCGACTTGCCCAGCACCAGCCCGGCGGCGATGCCGAGCGGCACCGGCTCGAGGAAGCTCGACAGGCTGGCGCCGGCGAAGGAGACGCCGGCATTGGCGAAGCCGAAGACTGGCACCACCAGAAAAGCGACGACATCGTGCAGGCTGTGCTCGAGCCGCAGCAGCGGCGGCTCGTCCTCGTCCTCCGCGGTGCGGTCGAGCGGCACCAGGAACGCCAGCACCACCCCGGCCAGCGTGGCGTGCAGGCCGGATTTCAGCACGAACAGCCAGACCACGGCGCCGACCACCAGATAGGGCCACAGCGCCTGCACCCTGAGCCAGTTGAACAGGCCCAGCACGGCCACGCCGGCCACGGCCCAGGCCAGGAAGGGCAGCGAGATGTCGCCGGTGTAGAACAGGGCGATGATCACCACCGCGGCGACGTCGTCGATGATCGCCAGCGCGGTCAGGAACACCTTCAGCGACACCGGCACCCGGCTGCCCAGCAGCGACAGCACGCCGAGGGCGAAGGCGATGTCGGTCGCGGCCGGGATCGCCCAGCCGCGCAGCGCCACAGGGTCGCCGACATTGATCACGGCGTAGATCAGGGCCGGCAGGACGACGCCGCCGAGCGCGGCGATGCCGGGCAGCATCAGCGTCTCGCGCGACGACAGCTCGCCCTGCAGGATCTCGCGCTTGATCTCGAGCCCGACCAGCAGGAAGAACACCGCCATCAGCCCGTCATTGACCCAGTGCAGCAGCGTCTTCTCGAGCGCCAGGTCGCCGATGCGCAGCCCCATCGGCAGGTGCAGCAGGCCGTCATAGGCGCCGGCCAGCGGCGAGTTGGCGGCGATCAGGGCCAGCACCGCCACCGCCATCAGCACGATGCCGCCCGCCGCCTCGATCTCGAGGAAGGAGCGGATCGCCGAGATCGGCTTGCGGACCAGCCAGGTCTTCACGGTCTCGGGCATCGGCTCCTATCCGGCGTCGTGTCGAGGACGACAAATTGGGCGATAGCCAGAGCTGGCTCAACCGGAATCGGGGTGAAGCTCACCTATCCGCAGGATCGGATTGTGCCATTTTTATCCTCCCCCTCCCCTTGCGGGAGGGGGTAGGGGGAGGGGTTTGGCACCGTCGGACCGATGTCGAAGGACCAGCCCAGTCCGGCAGCGGCCCTTATCACCTCGCGCCGGCTCTCCTCATCGACACCCCCCCGCCCCCTCCCGCGAGGGGAGGGGGAGAGTAAAAGGCCAGATCAGCTCACACCGTCCTTGGCATCACCGCCCCCGACACGGCAGTGTCGCGCATGGCCCGCCCTCCCCGCCGCCCGCCCGCGCTCGACGACGCCGCCCTGGAGCGGGCGGCGCTGGACTATCTCGGCCGCTACGCCGCCTCGACCGGCCAGCTGCGCCGGGTGCTGCAGCGCCGGATCCGGCGCGCCCTGCAGGCCGGGGCCGAGGTCGATGTCGAGGCCGTGCAGGCCCGGATCGCGGCCCTGCTCGACCGCATGGCCCGGTCGAAGCTGCTGGACGACGCGCAATTCGCCGAGATGCGGATCGCCGGCCTGGCCCGGCGCGGCCGGTCCACCCGCGCCATCCGGGTCAAGCTGCGCGAGGCCGGCATCGACGAGACAGTTGCGGACGCGGCCCTGTCCCTGTATGGCGGCGCGCCCGGGGACGATCCGGACCGGGCGGCGGCGATCCGGCTGGCGCGCCGGCGCCGGCTGGGGCCGTTCCGGGCCGAGGCCGAAAGGGCCGCGCACCGGATGCGCGACCTGGCGGCGCTGGCCCGGGCCGGCTTCGCGCCCGGCCTGTGCCGGGCGGTGGTCGACGCGCCGGACGCGGCGGCGCTGGAGACGGCGGAGGACTGAGTCCGCCGTCGCAAGGGGCCATGGTGGTGCATTGACGTTCGGAAACGCGCTTCGGATAGTGCATTCCGAACATGGTCGGGGCAGGGGAAGACGGATGCGGCGACGCACATATGTCCTGGCGATCGACCAGGGGACGACATCGACCCGGGCGATCGTGTTCGACGCCCAGGGCCGGCCGGTGGCCAGCGCGCAGCGGGAGCTGCGCCAGATCTATCCGGCCGACGGCTGGGTCGAGCACGATCCGGAGGGGATCTGGGCCGACACCGTCTCGGCCTGCCGCGACGCCGTCGCCCGGGCCCGGCTGACCGCCGACCACATCGCCGCGATCGGCATCACCAACCAGCGCGAAACGGCGGTGCTGTGGGACCGCCAGACCGGCCGGGCGCTGCACTACGCCATCGTCTGGCAGGACCGGCGCACCGCGGGATTCTGCCGCGAGCTGGCGGCGGCCGGGCACGAGACCGCGGTGCAGGCCAAGACCGGGCTGATCATCGATTCCTACTTCTCCGCCACCAAGCTGACCTGGCTGCTCGACACCGTGCCCGATGCGCGGCGGCGGGCCGAGGCCGGGGAGCTGGCCTTCGGCACGGTCGACAGCTTCCTGCTGTGGCGGCTGACCGGCGGCCGGGTGCATGCGACCGACGCCACCAACGCCAGCCGCACCATGCTGTTCAACATCCGGACCCAGGACTGGGACGACGACCTCCTGGCCCTGTTCCGGATCCCGCGCGCGATCCTGCCGGAGGTGCACGACAACGCGCATCATTTCGGCACCACCGACAAGATCCTGTTCGGCGCCGCGATCCCGATCACCGGCATGGCCGGCGACCAGCAGGCCGCGACCTTCGGCCAGGCCTGCTTCAAGCCGGGCATGATCAAGTCGACCTACGGCACCGGCTGCTTCGCCCTGCTCAACATCGGCGACAAGCCGAAGATCTCGAAGCACCGCCTGCTGACCACCACCGCCTACCGGGTGAACGGCCGCCCGACCTATGCGATCGAGGGCGCGATCTTCAGCGCCGGCGCCACCATCCAGTGGCTGCGCGACGGGCTGAAGATCATCAAGAGCGCGGCCGAGAGCGAGACCCTGGCCCGGTCGGTCGAGGATTCCGCCGGGGTGTATCTGGTGCCGGCCTTCACCGGCCTCGGCGCGCCGCATTGGGACCCCGATGCGCGCGGCACGATCCTGGGGCTGACCCGGGATTCGACCTCGGCCCATATCGCCCGCGCGGCGCTGGAGGCCGTGGCCTTCCAGACCCGCGACCTGATGGAGGCGATGACGGCGGACGGCGGCGCCCGGCCGCAGGCGCTGCGCGTCGACGGCGGCATGGTGGCGAACGACTGGCTGTGCCAGATGCTGGCCGACATGCTGGACACCCCGGTCGAGCGGCCGAAGGTGATCGAGACCACGGCGCTGGGCGCGGCCTATCTCGCCGGCCTGACCGCCGGGGTCTACCCCTCGGTCGAGGCCGTCGCCGAGGCCTGGCAGCGCGACCGGCTGTTCGAGCCGTCGATGCCGGCCGGCACCCGCAGCCGGCTGTACGAAGGCTGGCAGAAGGCCGTGCGGCGGGCCCGGGGGGCCCCGCGCTGACGGTCCGACGGGGCGCGTTTGCGCGTCCCGATGCGCGGATACGAAAATAGTCGCAAAAGACCCGGCGCGCTGGCATGGTGCGGGAATGCGGCGCCCCTGAGAGCGCCGGGCCACAATATTCGGCCAAACACACGGGGAGAGAGTCGCCATGAAACTGCGCCTTGCCACGGCCGCCGCCGCCGCGGCCCTGACCCTCAGCCTGCCCGCCCTCGCCGCCACCGAGATCCAGTGGTGGCACGCCATGACCGGGGCGAACAACGAGGTGGTCGAGACCCTGGCCAAGGAGTTCAACGACAGCCAGGCCGATTACAAGGTCGTGCCGGTGTTCAAGGGCACCTATCCGGAGACGCTGAACGCCGGCATCGCCGCCTATCGTGCCGGCCAGCCGCCGCACATCCTGCAGGTGTTCGACGCTGGCACCGGCACCATGATGGCGGCGTCCAGCGCCGTGGTCCCCGTGGCCAAGGTGCTGCAGGCCGACGGCGTGACCTTCGACAAGTCGCAGTATCTCGGCGGCGTGGTCAGCTACTACAGCACCGCCGACGGCGAGCTGCTGTCCTTCCCCTACAACAGCTCCTCGCCGATCCTCTACTACAACAAGGACGCCTTCAAGAAGGCGGGGCTGGACGAGAACGCGCCGCCCAAGACCTGGCCCGAGCTGTTCGATGCGGCGAAGAAGATCAAGGCGGCAGGCTGGGCCTGCGGCTTCACCTCGACCTGGCTGACCTGGATCCAGCTCGAGAACTTCGCCGCTTGGAACAACATCCCCTACGCCACCCTGCAGAACGGCCTGGCGGGGCTGGACCCGCAGCTGCTGATCAACAGCGACCTCAATGTCCGCCACTTCCAGACCATCGCCGACCTGCAGAAGGCCGGCGTCTTCTCCTATGGCGGCCGCACCTCCGAGGCGAAGACCAAGTTCACCAGCGGCGAATGCGCCATGCTGACCGAATCCTCGGGCGGGCTGGGCGACGTGGTGAAGTCCGGCATCAACTTCGGCACCGGCACCCTGCCCTATTATCCGGAGGCGGCGGGCGCGCCGCAGAACACCATCCCGGGCGGCGCCAGCCTGTGGGTCCTGGCCGGCCATCCCGAGGCCGAATACAAGGGCGTGGCCAAGTTCTTCGAGTTCCTGTCGCAGACCCCGATCCAGGCCCGGCTGCACCAGAAGTCCGGCTACCTGCCGATCACCATGGCGGCCTATGAGGAGACCAAGAAGTCCGGCTTCTACGACAAGAACCCGGGCCGCGAGATCCCGATCCTGCAGATGATGGGCAAGGCGCCGACCGACAACTCCAAGGGCGTGCGGGTGATCAACCTGCCGCAGGTCCGCGACATCATCAACGAGGAGCTGGAGCTGATGCTGAACGGCCAGCAGGACGCCAAGACCGCGCTGGACAAGGCGGTCGAGCGCGCCAACGCCGCGATCAAGGAAGCCGCGGACCTGTAAGCCGCGCATGAACCGCCGCGCGATCTTTCCGAACAGGGTCCTGCCCTATCTTCTGGTGGCGCCGCAGATCGCGATCACGCTGGTGTTCTTCTTCTGGCCGGCCGCCCAGGCGATCCGCCAGTCGATGCTGCGCGAGGATCCCTTCGGCCTCCGGACCCGCTTCGTCGGGCTGGACAATTTCGGCCGGGTGCTGGCCGACCCGGCCTATCTGAACTCGCTGCAGGTCACCGTCGTGTTCTCGCTGGCGGTCGCGGTCTCGGCCCTGGTGGTGGCGCTGCTGCTGGCGGTGATGGCCGACCGGGTGGTGCGCGGCCAGGGCCTGTACCGCACCCTGCTGCTGTCGCCCTACGCCATCGCCCCGGCCATCGCCGGCATGCTGTGGCTGTTTCTGTTCAACCCGTCGATGGGCACGCTGGCGGTGCTGCTGCGCCAGGCCGGCTTCGACTGGAACCCGCTGCTGAACGGCGGCCAGGCGATGACGCTGGTGGTGGCCGCGGCCGCCTGGAAGCAGATCAGCTACAACTTCCTGTTCTTCCTGGCCGGGCTGCAGGCGATCCCGAAGAGCCTGATCGAGGCCGCGGCGATCGACGGCGCCGGGCCGGCCCACCGCTTCCGCACCATCGTCTTCCCGCTGATCTCGCCGGTGTCGTTCTTCCTCTTGGTGGTCAACACCGTCTACGCCTTCTTCGACACCTTCGGCATCATCCACGCCGTGACCTCGGGCGGCCCGGGCAAGTCGACCGAGATCCTGGTCTACAAGGTCTACAACGACGGGTTCGTGAATCAACAGATGGGTGTCTCGGCCGCGCAGTCGGTGATCCTGATGGCGCTGGTGATCGCGCTGACCTTCGTCCAGTTCCGCTATGTCGAGCGCCGGGTGCATTACGCATGATCGAGAACCGCCCGCTCGGCACCCTGCTGGCCCATTTCGTCCTGATCGTCGGGATCGCGCTGGTCGCCTTCCCGGTCTACTACACCTTCATCGCCTCGACCTACCCGACCCGGGCGATCCTGTCGCCGCCGCTGCCGCTGGTGCCGGGCGGCGAGTTCCTGGCCAATTACGGCGGCGCGCTGTTCGGCGGATCGGGGCGGATCGGCGGCGTCGACATGGTCCGGGTGCTGTGGAACACCACGGTGGTCGCGCTGGCGATCGCGGTCGGCAAGATCACCATCTCGCTCTTGTCGGCCTACGCCATCGTGTTCTTCCGCTTCCCGCTGCGGCTGGTGTTCTTCTGGATGATCTTCGTCACGCTGATGCTGCCGGTCGAGGTGCGCATCGTGCCGACCTACCAGGTCATCGTGAATCTCGGCCTGCTCGACACCTATGCCGGGCTGACCGTGCCGCTGATGGCCTCGGCCACCGCCACCTTCCTGTTCCGCCAGTTCTTCCTGACCGTGCCGGACGAGTTGGTGGAGGCGGCGCGGATCGACGGCGCCGGGGCCCTGCGCTTCCTGCGCGACATCCTGCTGCCGCTGTCGCGCACCAACATCGCGGCGCTGTTCGTGATCACCTTCATCTACGGCTGGACCCAGTATCTCTGGCCGCTGCTGGTGACCAACGACAACGCCATGAACACGATCATCATCGCCCTGCGAAAGATGATCTCCTTCACCGACGCCGACACCGAATGGAACCTGGTGATGGCGACCACCATCCTGGCCATCATCCCGCCGGTGGTGATCGTTCTGCTGATGCAGAGATGGTTCGTGAAGGGCCTGATCGAGAGCGAGAAATAATGGCCACCGTCGAGATCCGCCAGGTCCGCAAGACCTATCCCGGCGCCGCGCAGGAGACGATCAAGGGCATCGACTGCGCCATCGCCGACGGCGAGTTCCTGGTCATGCTGGGCCCGTCCGGCTGCGGCAAGTCCACCCTGCTGCGCATGGTGGCGGGGCTGGAGAGCATCGGCGGCGGCGAGATCGCGATCGGCGGCCGGGTGGTGAACAGGCTAGAGCCCAAGGACCGGAACATCGCCATGGTGTTCCAGAACTACGCCCTGTACCCGCACATGTCGGTCTACGACAACATGGCCTACGGGCTGCGCATCCAGGGCCTGCCGAAGGCCGAGATCGACCGGCGGGTGCGGGAGGCGGCACAGACGCTCGAGTTGTCGGCCCTGCTGGAGCGCAAGCCGCGGCAGCTGTCCGGCGGCCAGCGCCGGCGCGTCGCCGTGGGCCGCGCCATCGTGCGCGAGCCCGCCGTGTTCCTGTTCGACGAGCCGCTGTCCAACCTGGACGCCAAGCTGCGCACCCAGATGCGGATCGAGATCAAGCGGCTGCAGTCGCGGCTCGGCGTCACCAGCCTGTACGTCACCCACGACCAGGTCGAGGCCATGACCCTTGCCGACCGGATCATGGTGATGAATGGCGGCGCGGCCGAGCAGGTCGCCCCGCCGCTCGACATCTATCTGAAGCCGGCCTCGGTCTTCGTCGCCGGCTTCATCGGCTCGCCCTCGATGAACTTCCTGCCGGCCGAGGTCGCGGCGGACGGACGCGGCGTGGTGCTGCCCGGCGGCCAGCGCGTCGCCACCCAGCGGGCGGCGGGGCTGGGCGGGCGGAAGGTCCTGGCCGGCATCCGGCCGGAGCATCTGGACCTCGACGGCGCGTCCGACCCGGAGCACCGGCTGGAGGTCGCGGTCGGGCTGGTCGAGGCGCTGGGCGCCGATACGGTGGTGCATGGCTGGTTCAGCGACGGCGCGACGCTGCTGGCCCGGCTGCCCGGCGTGGTGCCGGTGCGCGGCGGCGACCGCCTGGCCTTCGCCGTGCCCGAGGACCAGTTGCACCTGTTCGACCCCGACACCGGGCGCGCCCTCGGATAAAAAGGGGCCGGGCATGCAGCCCGACCCCGATCATCAAACCGCTGCCCTCAGCGGATGGTCAGCGCGCCCTTGAACAGCGGGCTGCGCCTGGCCGAGGCGGCGCGCTTGGCGGCCGAGGCCGCGAACTCCCCGGTGTCGACCACCGGGTCGCGCCGCATCCCGAACACGATGACCGAGTTCGCGATCGCGTCGCTGAACTGGTCCAGCGCCGTGTTGCTGATGTTGGCGATGCCGTCGCAGGGCGCGTGGTAGCAGGCGTCGTAGGGCTGGCCGGCGGTGCCGCCATAGATCCGCGCCTCGGCCTCGCTCTTGACGTTCTCGGCGCCGCTGAACAGGCCGCCGGCCGGAATGCCGACCTCGATGAACGGGCCATAGTCGGACCGGCCGTCGAAGGCGGTGGGGCTGGTGGCGAGGTTCTTCTGCGCGAAATGCGCCAGGAACACGTTCTCGATCAGGCCCGAGCCGTCCGGGCCCGCATCGGGCGTGTCGGAGCCGTTGCCGTCATAGACGAAGCGCACGAAGTTCGGCGATCCGACCATGTCGAAGTTCAGGTTCAGCAGGATCTTCGCTTTCTCGGCGTCGCTCAGCGTCTCGACATAGTGGGTCGAGCCGAGCAGCCCGAGCTCCTCGGCGCCCCAGAAGGCGAAGCGCACCTTGTTGCGCAGCAGCAGCTGGCGGCGGCCGACCTGCTCGGCGACTTCCAGGTTGGCGGCGGTGCCGCTGCCGTTGTCGTTGATGCCCGGGCCGACCTGCACCGAATCGAGATGCGCGCCGACCGTGACGATCCTGTTCGGGTTGCCGAACCAGGTGTCGGCGATGACGTTCCAGGTCGTCCGCGGCTCGTTGATGGCCTCGACCTTGATGCGGACGGTGACCGGGCCGGACTGGGCCTGGGTGTACAGCTCGTTGCCGACCTCGAAGCTGGCGAAGACCCCCGGATACGGCCGGGGCGCGCCGAGGCCCACGCCCTCGACCACCTCGGTCCGGCCCGGCTGGCCTTCGTTGAAGAAGATGACCCCGACGGCGCCGGCCGCCTCCGCCATCTCCGCCTTCTGGGCGAAGGTGCAGGTGCCGCGCTGGATCAGCGCGATCGCCCCGGCTGTCTCCGGCGGATAGTCGGCGGCTTCGCAGCCGCTGGCCGAGCTCGGCTCCGGCGTGGGCGGCAGGACGATGTTGTTGGTCGGCACCACCCGGGCGGTGACCTCGCCCGAGAGGGAGTAGAGCGCGGTCGCGAAGTCGGTGTGGTGCGCATAGGTCCGCGGCGACGGCGACACCCGCGCGAACTCCGGCGTGCCGGTCTCCTGGAAGAAATCGAACTGGAACGGCTGGACGGTGACCCGGTAGCCGGCGCGCTGCAGCCGCTGCTTCACATAGTCGACCGAGGCCTTGTAGCCCGGCAGGCCGGCGGCGCGGTTGCCGCCATGGGCGGTGGCGATGGCCTGCAGCGCGGTCAGGTGCTGGCGGATGCCGGTGACGGTGACCGCCCGCTGCAGGTCGGCGCTGATCAGCGCGGTGATCAGGTCGCCGATCAGGCCGCGCTGGGCGGCGGCCGACGGGGCGGCACTGGTGGTTGCGGCCAGGGTCGAAGACGCAGGGATCGCGATGGCGGCCGCCAGCAAGGCGGCCGCCAGATGAGGCAGTTTCACGATGGTCCCCCTTCAAGTCGTTGCGGTGGGGCTTATGGCCGCCCGGATCGCAATCGAATGGCCGTGTTCCGGCCAGCCTCCCCACTTGGGTCAGCACTGTCCAGCATCCTCCGGAAACACGTCAATGGAATTGTTGAATCTTCTTTTAGACTGTATTTGCAGAAATTTGATGGAGTCGAAATTTAGCCTGACAAATCTGCAGGTTTCGGGTCTCAGTCGAGATTTTGCCTGACAAATTACTATCTCCGTTAAAATAGAACGGGGTCCGGACGTCGCCGTCCGGACCCCGAACCCATCTTTCTGCCGCCTTGCGTCAGCGGATCATCAGCGGGCCCTTGTACAGCGCGCCCTTCGTCGCCGTCCGGGCGATCCGCTTGGCGGCCGAGGCGGCCGGCCCGGCCGGGTCGACCACGGGGTCGCGCCGCTGGGCGAACACCACGACCGAGTTGGCAATGGCGTCGCTGAACTGGTCCAACGCCGCGTTGCTGATATTGGCGATGGTGTCGCAGACCTCGTGATAGCAGGAATCATAGGGCTGGCCCGCAGTGCCGCCATAGATCCGCGCTTCGGCCGCCGTCTTGATCCCTTCCGCGCCGCTGAACAGGCCGCCGGCCGGGATGCCGGCGTCGATGAACGGGCCGTAGTCGGACCGGCCGTCGAAGGCGGTGGGAGCGGTGGCCAGGTTCTTCTGAGCGAAATGCGCCAGGAAGACGTTCTCGATCAGCCCCGAGCCGTTCGGGCCCGGATCCGGCGTGTCGGAGCCGTTGCCGTCATAGACGAAGCGCACATAGTTCGGCGAGCCGACCATGTCGAAGTTCAGCATCGCCTTGATCTTCGCGCGCTCGGTGTCGCTGAGCGAGGCGACATAGTGCTCGGAGCCGAGCAGGCCGAGCTCCTCGGCGCCGAAGAAGATGAACCGCACCTTGTTGCGCAGCAGCAGCTGCCGGCGGCCCAGCTGCTCGGCGACCTCGAGATTGGCGGCGGTGCCGCTGCCGTTGTCGTTGATGCCCGGGCCCGCCTGCACCGAATCGAGATGCGCCCCGACCACCACGACCGTGTCCGGCCGTCCGAACCAGGTCTCGCCGATGACGTTCGAGGTGGGCCGGATCTCGGACAGCGTGTCCGTGGTGATGTGCACCGTCACCGGGCCGGCCTGGGTCTGGGCATAGAGGTCGGCGCCGACGTCGAAGGTAGCCTTCAGCACCGGGATATCGATCGGCACGTCCATGGCGGCCGTCGGGTAGAGATCGGTCCGGCCGGGCTGGCCTTCGTTGAAGATCACCACGGCCTTGGCGCCGGCCGCCTTGGCGTTGGCCGCCTTGACGCTGAAGTCGCAGGTGCCGCGCTGCACCAGCGCGATCTGGCCGGACACCGCGGCCGGAAAGTCCGCCGGCTCGCAGCCGCTGGTCGAGTTCGGCGCCGGCGCAGGCGGGATCTCGATGTCGTTGGTCGGCACCAGCCGGCCGGTGACGTCGCCCGATCCCGAGAATGGCATCGTGGTGAAATCGGTGAGGTCGACGAAGGTCTTCGGGGTCGGCGTCAGCTCGGCGAAGGTGCCCGGATTGAGCTCCTGGTAGAACGGGATGTCGAAGTTCTGCACGGTCACCCGGTAGCCGGCGCGCTGCAGCCGCTGCTTGAGGTAGTTGACCGTGGCGATGCTGCCGGAGGTGCCGGCGGCACGGTTGCCATCATGGGCGTCGG
Source organism: Inquilinus sp. Marseille-Q2685 (assembly GCF_916619195.1). Lineage (NCBI taxonomy): Bacteria > Pseudomonadati > Pseudomonadota > Alphaproteobacteria > Rhodospirillales > Rhodospirillaceae > Inquilinus > Inquilinus sp. Marseille-Q2685. The sequence goes on along the minus strand of NZ_CAKAKL010000009.1, from coordinate 72,174 downwards.
CGATCCGCTGCAGCGCGGCGAGGTGCTGGCGGATGCCGTTGACGGTGACCGCCCGCTGCAGGTCCGCGCTCATCAGCGCCGTGATCAGGTCGCCGAGCGGGTTGCCCAGCGACAGAGTGCTGGCGGAGGCCTTGGTGATCGCGGCCCCCGATTGGGCCAGGGCGGAAGACACGGGAAGGGCGACGACGGACGCCAGTGCGGCGGCCGCCAGATGACGCAGTCTCACGATGGGTCCCCCTTGTGTGTTGCGGTGGGGCTTGTGGCCGCCCGGATCGCAAACAAATGGCCTCGGTCCGGCCAGCCCCCCACGTTGCAGCACTGTCCGGCAGCGCCGGGACAGTCGTCAACATTACAGATTTAGATCAATTTGCTTGGAATGTCCTTCAATCACTTGATGTTATACATTAACAGCCATTTCAGATCTTGAACTTGCCGACATCAACTCGACCATTTGCCAGACAAAATCTTGGACCGATATCCGATGACTGCCACAACCACTCAGCCGGAGAAGTAGTCGGACCAGGTCTCCGCCACGGCGGGATCGGCCAGCAGCCGGTCCCAGAGGGTGCTGAGCGGCGTCATCTCCTCGCGGAAATCGTACCAGGTCAGCAGCAGCAGCAGGTAAAGGTCGGCGGCCGTCCTGCGCTCGCCGAGCAGGAAGGGGCCCGGCACCAGCGCATCGGCGATCAGGGCCCAGTAGCGGTCGACGGCGCGGTCCGCCGCCTCCCGCACCCCCGGCGCGCCGGCGGGGTCGGTGGTGAAGCGCTCGGGATAGGCCTGGCGCAGCACGGCGCCATACAGGTTCACCGCCATGAACACCAGCCAGCGGTCGAACCGGGCGCGGTCGGCGCTGCCGGGCGACGGCGCCAGCCCGGCCCCGGGATGGGCGTCGACCAGATGCAGGATCATCGCCGCCGATTCGGTCAGCACCGTGCCGTCCGGCAGCACCAGTGTCGGGATCTCGCCCATCGGGTTCAGGCGCAGATAGTCGGGATGGCGGTGCTCGCCGGCCTTGTGGTCGACGCGGATCCGCTCGCAGGGCGCGCCGGCCAGCCGCAGCACGATGTCGGGGGCGAAGGCGCCGGTGTCCTTGTTCCAGTACAGCCTGTACATCGCCGCATCCTCCCGCATCCGGACCATCGCAACCATGATGGCGCGAAACCGGCGGGGATCAACGGCTTGCATCCCGCGGTTTGCTGCATTGCAGCGACTCGGTTGCCCCCTGAGATTCAGATGCTATTGTGCGGCCCGTTTCGCGGGCGGCCTCAGGCGCCGCGCTCTCACCCAGGACGGACGGTCCATGAACATCCACGAATATCAGGCGAAGGGGCTGCTGGGGCGCTATGGCGTGCCGGTGCCGCGCGGCGGGGTGGCGTACACGCCGGAGGAGGCGGTGCGTGTGGCGGAGGGTCTCGGCGGCGGGGTTTACGTCGTCAAGGCGCAGATCCATGCGGGCGGCCGGGGCAAGGGCCACTTCCAGGAGGATCCGCAGGGCAAGGGCGGTGTCCGGGTGGTGAAGTCGGTCGAGGACGTCGCGGCGAATGCCGGGGCGATGCTGGGCCGGACGCTGGTGACGGTGCAGACCGGGCCGGCGGGCAAGGAGGTCGGCCGGATCTATGTCGAGGAAGGCTGCGACATCGCCCGCGAGCTGTATCTGTCGCTCTTGGTCGACCGCAAGAGCGGCCGGGTGACGATCATCGCCTCGACCGAGGGCGGCATGGCGATCGAGGAGGTGGCGGAGGCCACGCCGGAGAAGATCCTGACCATCGCCATCGACCCGGCGACGGGGCTGTCGGACTTCCATGCCCGCAAGGTGGCCTTCGGCCTCGGCCTCGAGGGCAAGCAGGTCAATGCCGCGGTCGGCTTCCTGAAGGCGCTGTACCGCGCCTTCACCGAGCTCGACGCGTCGCTGGTGGAGATCAACCCGCTGGTGGTGACGGGTGCGGGGCAGCTGATCGCGCTCGACGCCAAGATGGGCTTCGACGACAACGCCCTGTTCCGCCACAAGGAGGTCGAGGAACTGCGCGACGAGAGCGAGCAGGACCCGACCGAGACCGAGGCGGAGAAGGCGTCGCTGAATTACGTCAAGCTCGACGGCAACATCGGCTGCATGGACAACGGTGACGGCCTCGCCATGGCGACCATAGACATCATCATGCTGGAGGGCGGGGAGCCCGCCAACTTCCTGGATGTCGGCCACGGCGCCACGGGCGAGCGGGCGACGACAGCCTGCAGGCTGATCGTGTCCGACGCCACGGCCGAAGGCAGCCTGGCCAACATCTTATGCGGCATCATGCGCTGCGACGTGATCGCCGAGGGCGTGGTCGAGGCCGCGCGCGAGGTGTCGCTGCACGTGCCGCTGGTGGTGCGGCTGGAGGGCACCAATGTCGAGCGCGGCAAGCAGATCCTGGCCGAGAGCGGTCTGCCGATCCTGTCGGCCGACGACCTCGGCGACGCCGCAGTGAAGATCGTCCGTGCCGTGAAGGAGGCCGCGTGATGGCCGTTCTCGTCGACAAGAACACCAAGGTGATCTGCCAGGGCTTCACCGGGGCCCAGGGCACCTTCCATTCCGAGCAGGCGATCGCCTACGGCACCCGCATGGTCGGCGGCGTCACCCCGGGCAAGGGCGGCACCCGGCACCTCGACCTGCCGGTGTTCGACACCGTGGCCCAGGCGGTGGACCAGACCGGCGCCAACGCATCCGTGATCTACGTGCCGCCGCCCTTCGCCGCGGACGCGATCCTGGAGGCGATCGACGCCGGGATCCCGCTGGTGGTGTGCATCACCGAGGGCATCCCGGTCCTGGACATGGTCAAGGTCAAGCGGGCGCTGGCGGGCTCGGCCACCCGGCTGATCGGGCCGAACTGCCCGGGCGTGATCACGCCGGGCGAGTGCAAGATCGGCATCATGCCGGGCCACATCCACAAGCGCGGCAAGATCGGCATCGTCAGCCGGTCGGGCACGCTGACCTATGAGGCGGTGGCGCAGACCACGGCGGCCGGCCTCGGCCAGACCACCTGCATCGGCATCGGCGGCGACCCGGTGAACGGCACCAACTTCGTCGACGCGCTGGAGCTGTTCCTCGGCGACCCGGAGACCGAGGGCATCATCATGATCGGCGAGATCGGCGGCGACGCCGAGGTGATGGGCGCCGAGTTCCTGAAGGACAGCGGCACCAAGAAGCCGGTGGTCGGCTTCATCGCCGGCCGTACCGCGCCCCCGGGCCGCCGCATGGGCCATGCCGGCGCCGTCATCTCCGGCGGCCACGACACCGCCGACCACAAGATCGAGGCGCTGAAGGCCGCCGGCATCGCCGTCGCCGACTCACCGGCCGCACTCGGCAAGACCATGCTTGCGGCGATGAAGGGCTGATCCCCTTCGCAGCCGGGATTCGGCCCCGACCGGTCCTGCCGGTCGGGGCCTTTTCATGTCCGGACTCTGCCGATTCGGACCAGTCGTGTCGGTCCAGATGTCGCGTTTGCGTTCTTTGCGTGGGTGATCTGTCGTAATGACGCCGGAAATTGCTCATTCCGCGCCCGACATATCTTTCATCTCTTGGACTTTCGGCGTAGGTTGCGCGCCACTTGGAGCCCCGTCCCGCCAGGGACCGCCCGGCCGCGGCGTCAACGCGGCCACCGACCGCCAGGGAAACGGCCGGAGACCGGCCGTTGGAAATGATGGGTAGCCCGTCGGAGCAAAGCTCCTTCCTGTTCGCCCCGAATGCCGATTTCATCGCCGAGCTGCACGAGCGCTACCGGGCCGATCCGGCCTCGGTGGACGAGAGCTGGCGCGCCTTCTTCGCCGGCCTCGGCGAGGGCGAGGCGGAGGTCGACACCGGACCGTCCTGGAGCCCGCAGAACGGCGCCGTCCCCGCGGTCAAGCTGAACGGCCTGGGCGAGGCCTTCGCACTGGAGCCGCCGACTGAAGCGCCGGCCCCCGGTTCGACCAAGGGGGGTGCGAAGCCCGGCAAGGCGCCGGCGGCGGCACCTGCCGCGGCCCCGGATGCCGATGCCATCCGCCGCGCCGCGCACGACACGCTGCGCGCGATGCAGCTGATCCGCGCCTATCGCGTCCGCGGGCACCTGCTGGCCGATCTCGACCCGCTCGGCCTGACCGTGCACAACAAGCCGCACCCGGACCTGGACCCCGCCACCTACGGCTTCACCGAAGCCGACATGGAGCGGCCGATCTACGTCGCCGGGCAGCTGGGCCTGGACACGCCGACGCTGCGCCAGATCGTGACCCGGCTGCGCGCCACCTATTGCGGCCATATCGGCGTCGAGTACATGCACATCCAGGATCCGGCGGTGCGCGCCTGGATCCAGGAGCGGATCGAGACCATCGAGAACCGCACCGAGTTCACCCCCGAGGGCAAGCGCGCCATCTATGAGCGCCTGACCGCGGCCGAGACCTTCGAGCGCTTCCTCAACGTCAAGTACACCGGCACCAAGCGCTTCGGCCTGGACGGCGGCGAGGCGATGATCCCGGCGCTGGAGCAGGTGCTGAAGCGCGGCGGCCAGCTGGGCCTCGAGGAGATCGTGATCGGCATGGCCCATCGCGGCCGCCTGAACACGCTGGCCAACTTCCTGGGCAAGCCCTTCGCCGCGATCTTCTCGGAGTTCCAGGGCAACCCGGCCAACCCGGACGACGTCCAGGGCTCGGCCGACGTGAAGTACCATCTGGGCACCTCGTCGGACCGCGACTTCGACGGCCACACCGTGCACCTGTCGCTGACCGCCAACCCGTCGCATCTGGAATGCGTCAACCCGGTCGTGATCGGCAAGGTCCGCGCCAAGCAGACCCAGCGCCGCGACGAGGACCGCACCGCGGTGCTGCCGCTGCTGATCCACGGCGACGCCGCCTTCGCCGGCCAGGGCGTGGTGGCCGAGACGCTGATGATGTCCGACCTCAAGGGCTATCGCGTCGGCGGCACCGTCCATTTCGTCATCAACAACCAGATCGGCTTCACCACCGCGCCGGTCTATTCCCGGTCGGGGCCCTACTGCACCGACGTGGCGCGGACCGTCCAGGCGCCGATCTTCCACGTCAACGGCGACGATGCCGAGGCGGTGGTGCATGCCTCGCGCATCGCCATCGAGTTCCGGCAGAAGTTCGGCCACGACGTGGTGGTGGACATGTTCTGCTACCGCCGCTTCGGCCACAATGAGGGCGACGAGCCGGCCTTCACCCAGCCGCTGATGTACAAGACCATCGCCAAGCACCCGCCGGTGCGCGAACTGTACGCCCGGCAGCTGATCGAGGAAGGCCTGCTGACGGCCGAGAGCGCCGAGGCGGTCGTGCGCGACTTCCAGAAGCATCTGGAGGAAGCGTTCGAGGGCTCGACCACCTACAAGCCCAACAAGGCGGACTGGCTGGGCGGCGCCTGGTCGGGCCTGACCGCGGCCGTGGGCGATGATCGCCGCGGCACCACCGCCGCGCCGGACGCGCTGCTGCGCGAGGTCGGCAAGGCGATCAGCACGGTTCCGCCCGGCATCAACGTCAACTCCAAGGTCGTGCGCCAGCTCAAGGCCAAGGCGCAGATGATCGAGACCGGCCGCGACATCGACTGGGCCACGGCGGAGGCGCTGGCCTTCGGCACGCTGGTGGCCGAGGGCATCCCGGTGCGCCTGTCCGGCCAGGATTCCGGCCGCGGCACCTTCAGCCAGCGCCATTCGGTGCTGGTCGACCAGGAGACCGAGGAGCGCTACGTCCCGCTGAACCACATCCGCGAGGGCCAGGCCGCCTTCGAGGTGCACGACAGCCCGCTGTCGGAATTCGCGGTGCTGGGCTTCGAATACGGCTTCTCGCTGGCCGAGCCGCGGGCCCTGACGCTGTGGGAGGCGCAGTTCGGCGACTTCGCCAACGGCGCCCAGACCATCATCGACCAGTTCATCTCCTCCGGCGAGCAGAAGTGGCTGCGCATGTCCGGCCTGGTGATGCTGCTGCCGCACGGCTATGAGGGCCAGGGGCCGGAGCATTCCTCGGCCCGCATCGAGCGCTACCTGCAGCAGTCGGCCGAGGACAACTGGCAGGTGGTGAACCTGACCACCCCGGCCAACTACTTCCACGCGCTGCGACGGCAGATCCACCGCGACTTCCGCAAGCCGCTGGTGGTGTTCACGCCGAAGTCGCTGCTGCGCCACAAGGACTGCGTCTCGACCCTGGACGACTTCACCAACGGCTCGACCTTCCACCGCGTGCTGGGCGAGACGGCGGAGCTGGTGGCCGGCGACAAGGTGCGGCGGGTCGTGATCTGCTCCGGCAAGGTCTATTACGACCTGAAGAAGGAGCGCGAGGAGCGCGGCCTGAAGGACGTCGCCATCATCCGGCTGGAGCAGATGTTCCCGTTCCCGCGCAAGACGCTGGGGGCGGAGCTGGCGAAGTATCCGAACGCCGAGGTGGTGTGGTGCCAGGAGGAGCCCGAGAACCAGGGCGCCTGGTACTTCGTCGACCGCAAGATCGAGGCCGCGCTGGCCGAGATCGGCCATCGCAGCGCCCGGCCGCGCTATGCCGGCCGGCCTGAGGCCGCGGCCCCGGCCACCGGCCTGCTGCGCCGCCACAACCAGGAACAGGCCAAGCTGGTCGACGAAGCCCTGTCGGTCGGCTGATCCCGGCCAACTTAGTCCAAATGGCCCGTGTGCCCGAACGGACCGGAAGGAATGGAGACTCTATGAGCGTCGAGATCAAGGTGCCCGCCCTGGGCGAGTCGGTGACCGAGGCCACCGTCGCCCGCTGGCTGAAGAAGCCGGGCGAGGCCGTGGCCATGGATGAGCCGCTGGTCGAGCTCGAGACCGACAAGGTGACGCTCGAGGTCAACGCGACCGCGGCCGGCGTGCTGGAATCGGTGGCCGCCGAGGAAGGCGCCAATGTCGAGGTCGGCGCCCTCCTGGGCAGCATCGGCGAGGGCTCGGGCGCCCCGGCCGCCAAGCCGGCGGCCAAGGCCGAGGCGGCCAACCCCGCCGCCGCTCCCGCGGCCGCGCCGGCCCCGGCCAAGACCAATGGCGGCGATGCGCCGATCGCCATGCCGTCGGCGGCCAAGATCATCGCCGAGAACAACCTCGACGCCGGCGCCATCGCCGGCAGCGGCAAGGGCGGGCGCATCCTGAAGGAGGACGCGCAGGCCGCGGCTTCCGGCGGCGCCAAGCCGGCCGCTGCCGCCTCGGGCACCGTGATCGAGGTCCCCGCCTTCACCCGTCCGGAGAGCGGCCCGCGGCCGCAGAAGGACCGGGAGGAGCGGGTGCGCATGACCAAGCTGCGCAAGACCATCGCCACCCGGCTGAAGCAGGCGCAGAACAACGCCGCCATGCTGACGACCTTCAACGAGGTCGACATGACGGCGCTGATGGCGCTGCGCAACCAGTACAAGGACAGCTTCGAGAAGAAGCACGGCGTGAAGCTGGGCTTCATGTCCTTCTTCGTGAAGGCCTGCATCGTGGCGCTGAAGGAGCTGCCGGCGGTCAACGCCGAGATCGACGGCGACGATCTGGTCTACAAGAACTACTACGACATCGGCGTCGCCGTCGGCACGCCGAACGGCTTGGTGGTTCCGGTGGTGCGCGACGCCGACGCCCTGTCCTTCGCCGAGGTCGAGAAGACGATCGGCGAGCTGGGCCGCAAGGCGCGCGACGGCAAGCTGTCGATGGCCGAGCTGACCGGCGGCACCTTCACCATCTCGAACGGCGGCGTCTACGGCTCGCTGATGTCGACGCCGATCCTGAACCCGCCGCAGTCCGGCATCCTGGGCATGCATAAGATCCAGGAGCGGCCGATGGCGATCGGCGGCAAGGTCGAGATCCGGCCGATGATGTATCTGGCCCTGTCCTACGACCACCGCATCATCGACGGGCGCGAGGCCGTGACCTTCCTGGTCCGGGTCAAGGAGTGCCTGGAGGATCCGCAGCGCATCCTGCTCGACATGTGATCGACCGGAAGGGCACGCCGACGCGCTCCTGCGCGTCATGCTAGAAGGCAACGTGCCCTTCTTCGTTTCGGGAGCCCCGGCTTGATCCGCGCTTCTCTCTTCGCCTTGCCCGTCCTGCTCACCATCGCAGCGCCGGCCTCGGCCCAGGAGGCCGAGGGCTGGGGCACCGGCGTACACATGGGCACGGCCTATGCCGGGCTGACCAATGCCGGCGGCGCCCATCTCGGCGTCTATTGCGCCGACGACATCGCGCCGCAGGGCAGCCAGGCCAGCCGTATCGGCGCCTATGTCGTGTTCTCGCTGCCGCGCAAGCTGGCGCTCGAGGCGAAGTCGGTGCCGGTGACCTTCACCGTCGACGGCAAGGCCACGGCGGTGCCGATGGCCGTCACGGTCGAAGAGGTTGCGACCAGCTTCGACTGGAGCCCGTCCAAGGCCTTCACCACCGACCAGATGAAGGCCCTGGTCGAGACCCTGCGCCGCGGCAAGGCGCTGACCGTCGGCCTGGCGGAGCCGGAGATCACGGAGCCCTTCACCCTCGCCGGCTCCGGCGCCGCGCTGGAGGCCATCTTCGACTGCGCCAAACGCTGAGGCGTGCCTTGACTTGACCTGGACGGACCGGCTAACCAACTAGAACGAACGTTCGATCGAGTGTGGTTCCGTGTTCCCCGATACCGACAGCAAGCGGGAAGCGATCCTGAAGGCGACGCTGGAGCTGGTGGCGGAGCGTGGCTTCCACGACACGCCGATGTCCCAGGTCGCCAAGCGGTCGGGCGCGAGTCCCGGCGTGATCTACCACTACTTCGCCAGCAAGGACGAGCTGATCCGCGACCTCTACCGCGAGGTCAAGGCGGTGAAGGCCCGGGCCATGCTGCAGGGCGGCGTCGACGGCGTCTCCCCCAAGGAGGCGTTCAAGCGGACCTGGCGCAACGCCTACGACTTCTACCGCACCCACCGGCTGGAGGCCCGGTTCCTCGAGCAGTACGAGAACTCGCCCTATCACTGCCCGACCGACCTGCAGGAGCTGGCCAAGGAGGACGAGAACTTCGCCGTCCTGGCCCGGCGGCTGGGCTTCGTCGACGGTGGCAGCCCGTTCAAGCCGCTGCCGTCGGAGATCGTCTACGACCTGTCCTTCGGCGTGGCCGCGCGGCTGGCGCGGCGGGCCCCGGACGCGCCGCTGGACGATGCGACGCTGGACGACATCGCGGAAGGGTGCTGGCGCGCCGTCGCCCGCCACCCGTAAATTTTTGATCGAATTAGATCGAACGTTCGATCTAGCGCAGACACCCTAGATCCGCGGCCAACGCGGACGTCATGCCCGGCGCGGTGCCCGGTTCCCCGCACCGCATCCACATTGGGACATCGACCATGGTGAAGCTGAACATCAACGGCGCGGACCACGAGCTCGACATCGATCCGCAGATGCCGCTGCTCTGGGCCCTTCGCGACCACCTCGACATGACCGGCACCAAGTTCGGCTGCGGCCAGGCCCTGTGCGGCGCCTGCACCGTGCATCTCGACGGCCAGCCGGTGCGGTCGTGCCAGACCTTCGTCGGCGACGTCGGCGAAAGCAAGATCACGACCATCGAAGGCGTGTCGGGCAAGGTCGCCGAGGCCGTGCGCGCCGCCTGGACCAAGCTGGACGTGGTGCAGTGCGGCTACTGCCAGTCCGGCCAGATCATGTCGGCGATCGGCCTGCTGAGCCAGACGCCGAAGCCGACCGACGACGACATCGTCGCCGCGATGGACGGCAACATCTGCCGTTGCGGCACCTATCAGCGCATCCGCGCCGCGATCCACGACGCCGCGGCGCAGCTGGCCTGAACCGGAGAGGATCCCATGTTTGCTCAGCCAATCGTCGCCCCGGCCGCATCCGGGGCCGCTGACGATCTCGCCAGGCCGAACCGCCGATCCTTCCTGAAGGGCGCAAGCGCCCTGGGCGGCGCCTTGGTGATCGCGGCCCATCTGCCGCTCGCCCGCCGCGCCATGGCCGCGACCGGCGACCTCGCCCCCAACGCCTTCGTCCGGGTCGCCCCCGACGACACCGTCACCGTGCTGATCAAGCACTGCGAGATGGGCCAGGGCGTCACCACCGGCCTCGTCACCATCGTGGCCGAGGAGATCGATGCCGACTGGGGCCAGATGCGCTTCGAATTCGCCCCGGCCGACGCCAAGCTCTACAACAACCTCGCCTTCGGCCCGATCCAGGGCACCGGCGGGTCGACCTCGATCGCCAATTCCTGGGACCAGCTGCGGAAGGCCGGCGCCGCGGCCCGCGCCCTGCTGGTGCAGGCCGCCGCCGCCGAGTGGCAGGTCCCGGCCGGCGAGATCACCGTGCAGAAGGGCGTCGTCGCGCACGCCTCCGGCAGATCCGCCCGTTTCGGCGAGCTCGCCGGCAAGGCGGCGGCGCTGACCCCGCCGGCGGACGTCACGCTGAAGGACCCGAAGGCCTTCACCCTGGTCGGCGGGCATGTGCCGCGGCTGGACACGCCGGCCAAGATCACCGGCAAGGCCGGCTTCTCGATCGACGTCCGCCGCCCCGGCCAGCTGACCGCGCTGGTCGCCCATCCGCCGCGCTTCGGCGGCACGGCCAAGAGCGTCGATTCGACGGCGGCGAAGCAGGTGCCGGGCGTGGTCGACGTCGTCACCATCCCGACCGGCGTCGCGGTCGTCGCCAAGGACAGCTGGGCGGCGATGAAGGGCCGCGAGGCGCTGAAGATCGACTGGGACTTTGCCCAGGCCGAGGGCCGCTCGACCGACGCGATCATGGCCGATTACAAGGCCCTGGCGCAGACGCCGGGCTTACCCGCGGCCAAGCGCGGCGACGCCGAGGCCGCTCTGAAGAAGGCGGCCAAGCTGGTGGAGGCGGAGTTCGAATTCCCCTACCTCGCCCATGCGCCGATGGAGCCGCTGAACGGCGTGCTGGAGCCGACCAAGGATGGCGCGATCTGGTGGGCCGGGTCCCAGTTCCAAACCGTCGAGCAGGCGACCATCGCCGCGATCCTGGGGCTGAAGCCGGAGCAGGTGACGATCAACTCCGCCTACACCGGCGGCTCCTTCGGCCGGCGCGCCACCCCGACCGCGGACTATGCGGCCGAGGCGGCGATGATCCTCAAGGCCACTGGCATGAAGGCGCCGATCCACCTGATGCGGACCCGCGAGGACGACATGAGGGCCGGCTACTACCGGCCGATGGTCTACCACAAGGTCCGGGCCGGGCTGGACGCGGACGGCAAGATCAGCGGCTGGGAGCACGTGATCGTCGGGAAGTCGATCATGATCGGCACCTCCTTCGAAGCCTTCGCGGTGAAGGACGGCATCGATGCCACCAGCGTCGAAGGCGCGTCGGACACCCATTATGCGGTGCCGGACCTGACCGCGACGGTGCACAACGCCAAGGAGGGCGTGCCGGTGCTGTGGTGGCGCTCGGTCGGCCACACCCACACCGCCCACGCGATGGAGACGGTGATCGACGAGCTGGCCCATGCCGCGGGCCAGGACCCGGTCGCCTTCCGCCTGGCGCTGCTGCGCGACCAGCCGCGGCATGCCGGCGTGCTGTCGCTGGTGGCGGAGAAGGCGGGCTGGGGCCGGCCCCTGCCGGCCGGCAAGGGCCGCGGCGTCGCCGTGCACAAGTCGTTCGAGACCTATGTCGCCACCGTGGCCGAGGTCTCGGTCGAGGGCGGCGCGCTGAAGGTCGACCGGGTGGTGGCGGCGGTCGATTGCGGCATCGCGGTCAACCCCGACGTGATCCGGGCCCAGGTCGAGGGGTCGGTCGGCTTCGCCCTCTCGGTCGTCCTGCGCAACAGGATCACGCTCAAGGACGGCGAGGTGGAGCAGGCCAATTTCGACACCTACGAGCCGACCCGGATGTCGGAGATGCCGAAGGTCGAGGTGCATATCGTGCCGTCGGCCGAGGCGCCGACCGGCATCGGCGAGCCGGGCGTGCCCGGGCTGGCGCCGGCGATCGGCAACGCGGTCTTCGCCGCGACCGGCCAGCGCCTGCGCTCGCTGCCCTTCGACCTGTCGAAGCTGACCAGCAGCTGAACGGCCGGGTCCGGCCGACCATCGGAATCGAGGCCCGCGCCCGGCGCGGGCCTCGATGTGTTTCAGGCGCCCGGCTTACAGCAGATAGTCGCCCTGCGACGGCAGGTCGTCGCCGCCCAGCCCCAGGTCGATGCCGATGTTCTCGAGAGTGCCGTTGGCGAAGCCGAGCAGGCCGCCGACGATCCCGCCGACACTCCCGGCCAGGCCGGCCCCGCTGACCTCGGCCCCGTATTCCACCCCGAGCTGCAGGCCGGTCCCGAGCCCGCCGGCCAGCCCTCCGGTGTCGCCGTTCAGCACCTGGCTGATCGGGCCGAGGTCGAGGGCATCGCCGAGGCTGAGGGCGCCGTCCACGATCGCGACCGCGGTGACGGCCAGCCCGTTGACGAGATCGCTCCCGAGATGCAACACACCGCCGAGCACTTCGCCGAGCACCGGGATCTTGTCGAGCGAATCCCCGAGATTGTCGGCCGCACCGATCAGCAGGCCGACAATGCCGCCGGCCGCCCCGCCGACAACCCCCAGGAGGCCGTTGTTCCCGGCCTCCGTTCCCTTGTCGAGGCCGACTCCCAGGCCATCGCCCAGACCGTCGACCGGATTGCCGCTGTCGCCGCCCAGGAGCTGCCCCACAGCGCCAAGCAGGCCGCCGAGAAGATCGAGTGCCATATCGTGGATCTCCCATATCGCTTTCAACAAGATCTGCATTCGGAGCAATGCAGACGTAATATCGCATAACCCGATATGGCAGGCACGACAACCCTTTGATTCAGAAAATAAAACATTCCTTTATCGGAAAATTCCTTAAGCATTGACGATATCTGTTTTCAGAACCACTTACATTCATATTGAATTATATTTATTGGTCAATTGATCCTTATGGCGACCCTCGGCCCTTTCGGTGCCAGTGGAGTCGTGCCGCCCTGGCCGAGGACCGGGGCAATGTCCGCCCGCGGCAATTCGCACCTGACCGGCGCGGCGAAAACGTCTAAAACCGCGCCGCGCGGCAACGGTCCCAGGTGCGGACCGCCCGGGAGCCGCGCTGGACCAGCATGATGGGCTACGTCGTCAAAGAGATCTTCAAGACCCTGCAGGGCGAAGGCCGCCATGCCGGGCGCGCCTCGGTGTTCTGCCGCTTCGTCGGCTGCAACCTGTGGACCGGCCGCGAGCAGGACCGGGCCGAGGCGGTGTGCCGCTTCTGCGATACCGATTTCCTGGGCACCGACGGGCCGGGCGGCGACCGCTTCGACAGCGCCGAGGCGCTGGCCGCGGCGATCGAGGCCTGCTGGGACGGGCCGGAGGCGGAGCGCTTCGTCGTCTTCACCGGCGGCGAGCCGCTGCTGCAGCTGGACCGCGCCCTGCTGGACGCCATCCATGCCCGCGGCTTCAGCGCCGCGGTCGAGACCAACGGCACCATCGACCCGCCGGCGGAGCTGGACTGGGTCTGCGTCAGCCCCAAGGCCGGCGCGCCTTTGGCCGCGCGCCGCGGCGACGAGCTGAAGCTGGTTTATCCCCAGCCGGACCTGCCGCCCGAGGCGGTGGCGGATCTCGACTTCACCCATTTCTGGCTGCAGCCGATGGACGGGCCCGACCGCATCGCCAACACCGAGGCGGCGGTCGCCTATTGCCTGTCGCACCCGCAATGGCGGCTGAGCCTGCAGACCCACAAGCTGATCGGGATTCCATGAGGATCACCCAGGCCTTCACCTTCGAGGCGGCGCACCGGCTGCCGAACGTGCCGGCGACGCATCGCTGCCACCGGATGCACGGCCACTCCTACCGGGTCGAGCTGCGACTGGAGGGGCCGGTCGATCCCGAGACCGGCTTCGTCGTCGACTTCTTCGACGTCGAGGCTGCCTTCGCGCCGATCCTGGCCCGGCTGGACCATTACTGCCTGAACGAGATCGAGGGGCTGGAGAACCCGACGGCCGAGCACATCGCCATCTGGATCTGGGACCGGGTCCGGCCGGCCCTGCCGCTGCTGGCCGCCGTCGCCGTCTACGAGACCCCGAACTGCTGGGCGGAATATGATGGACGCTGACCAGGGCGACAGGGGCGCCGCCGAAGGCGCGCTGGTGCTGTTCTCCGGCGGGCAGGATTCCGCCACCTGCCTGGCCTGGGCCCTGGCGCGCTTCGGCCGGGTCGAGACGGTCGGCTTCGACTACGGCCAGCGGCACCGGGTCGAGCTCGACGTCCGGCCCGTCGTGCTGGAGGCGATGCGCCACCGCTTCCCGGACTGGGCCAGGCGGCTGGGCGAAGACCACATGCTGGACCTGTCCGTCCTCGGCCAGGTCAGCGACACGGCGCTGACCCGCGACGTCGAGATCGCGATGCAGGACAACGGCCTGCCCAACACCTTCGTGCCCGGCCGCAACCTGGTGTTCGTGACCTTCGCCGCCGCCCTGGCCTATCGCCGCGGCCTCCGCCACCTGGTCGCCGGGGTGTGCGAGACCGACTATTCCGGCTATCCGGACTGCCGCGACGACACCATGAAGGCGATGCAGCTGGCGCTGAACCTGGGCATGGAGAGCCGCTTCGTCCTGCACACGCCCCTGATGTGGATCGACAAGGCCGAGACCTGGCGCCTGGCCGAATCGCTGGGCGGCGAGGCGCTGGTCGGGCTGATCCGCGACGAGACCCACAGCTGCTATCGCGGCGACCGCAGCCTGAAGCACGATTGGGGCTACGGCTGCGGCGAATGCCCGGCCTGCCATCTGCGCGCCGAAGGCTGGCGCCGGTTCCGGGCCACTCCCTAGGCTCGCTCGACGGCGTGGTCCGATCCCCCTCACCCTCCCGTCGCTACGCGCCGGGCCCCTCCCTCTCCCCGAGGAGAGGGATTTTTAAACCGAGCCCGCTTCACCTCTCCCCAGGGGAGAGGTCGAAATCGCATAGCGATTTCGGGTGAGGGGGCGGCTCCGGCCCATCTGCCTCTCTGAGATCAACCACGGGCACGGCCCGCCGCCTCGGCCACCAGCCAGTCGCGGAAGGCGGCGCGCAGCGGGTCCGGCCGGTCGGCCAGGGGCTGGGCCAGGAAGTAGCCGCGCTGGGTGCGGTACGGCGAAGGCAGGCAGGCGACGAGCTGGCCCGCGGCCAGCAGGTCGTCGACCAGTGGCCGCCAGCCCAGCGCCACCCCCTGCCCGGCCAGCGCCGCCTGCAGCACCAGCGGGTAATTGTTGAGGCGCACGGACCGGCCGCGCGGCGCGCCCTCCACCCCCTGCCCCCGGAACCAGCCGGCCCAGTCGAGCCAGCGCGCCGGGTCCGGGCTATCGAGATGCAGGAGCGGCTGGTCCAGCAGGTCGGCCGGCGCCGTGAGGCGCGGCAGCCGGGCCATCATCCCGGGGCTGCAGATCGGCACCACGCTTTCCGGGAACAGCCGGTCGACCGTGCAGCCGGGCCAGCGTCCCGACCCGAAGGCGATCACCGCATCGACGGCGCGGTCGCGCGGGTCGAGCACGTCCTGGCTGGCCAGGATGCGGATCTCGACCCCGCCCAGCGCCGCCCGCAGCCGCTCCAGCCGCGGCAGCAGCCAGTAGGTCGCGAAGCCGAAATCGGTGGCGACGGTCAACCCGCCCGGGTCTCGCGCCTGGCGGATCTCCGCCGCCGTGTCGGCGATGGCGTCGAGCGACCGGGTCACCACCTGCAGCAGCCGCTCGCCCTCCGCGGTCAGAGCCACGCCGCGGTGCAGCCGCCGGAACAGGGCCGTGCCCAGCCGCGCCTCCAATGCGGCGATCTGATGGGAGACGGCCGGCTGGGTGGCCCCGAGCTCGCGCGCGGCGGCGCTGAAATTCGACAGCCGCCCCGCGGCCTCGAAGGCCAGGAGCGCCGGCATCGGCGGCAGGTCGCGACGGCGGGTTGCCATAAAGCGGGATAATACCTCCATGAACGGCCGCGGTCTTCACGATCCTTTCGGCCGCACCCCATCCTGTCGGCTGAACCGGGGCGCGGTCCCCGGCGTTGCATAGGCATGGAGAGGCGGATCGTGGGGACAGAGGCGCGGCGACCGAACATCCTGATCCTGATGGCGGACCAGCTCACCCCCTTCGCCCTGCCGGCCTATGGCAACCCCGTGGTGCAGGCGCCGGTGATGGCGGCGCTGGCCCGCGACGGGGTAGTGTTCGACGCCGCCTACTGCAACAGCCCGCTCTGCGGGCCTTCCCGCGCGGTGTTCATGTCCGGCCGGCTGCCCTCGGCGATCGGTGCCTATGACAACGCCGCCGAGTTCCCCTCCGACATCCCGACCTTCGCCCATGCGCTGCGGGCGCTCGGCTACCGCACCATCCTGTCGGGCAAGATGCATTTCTGCGGCGCCGACCAGCTGCACGGCTTCGAGGAGCGGCTGACCACCGACATCTACCCCGCCGATTTCGGCTGGACGCCGGACTGGGACCGGCCGGAGGCGCGGCCGAGCTGGTATCACAACATGTCGTCGGTGATCGACGCCGGCCCCTGCATCCGCACCAACCAGCTGGATTTCGACGACGAGGTGGTGTTCGCGGCCGAGCGCCGCCTCTACGACCTGGCGCGGAACGGCGACGGCCGGCCCTTCTGCCTGACCGTGTCGCTGACCCATCCGCACGATCCCTTCGCCGTGCCGGAGAGGTACTGGACCCTGCATCGCGACGAGGACATCCCGCTGCCCGAGGACGCGCCGGCCGACGACCCGCATTCGCGCCGGCTGCGCGCGGTGTGCGAGCTGGACCGGACGCCGATCACCGCCGAGCAGACCCGCCGCGCCCGGCGCGCCTATTACGGCGCCATCGCCTATGTCGACGAGCAGTTCGGCCGGGTGATGGAGGCGCTGCGCCGTACCGGCCTGGCCGAGGACACGGTCACCATCCTGCTGTCCGACCACGGCGAGTTCCTGGGCGAGCGCGGCCTCTGGTACAAGATGAGCTTCCTGGAGGGCGGCTGCCGCATCCCGCTGATCGTGCATGCCCCCGGCCGCTTCATGCCGCACCGGGTCGGCGCCGCCGTGTCCTCCGCCGACCTGCTGCCGACCCTGGTCGACCTCGCAACGCCGGAGGGCGCGCCGCCGCCCCCGACGCCGCTGGACGGGCGCAGCCTGCTGCCGCATCTGGCCGGCGCCGGCGGGCATGACCTGGTCCTGGGCGAATACCTGGCCGAAGGCGCGGTGGCGCCGATCGTGATGATCCGGCGCGAAGGCTGGAAGTTCATCCACAGCCCGGCCGATCCCGACCAGCTTTTCGACCTGACCACCGATCCGGGCGAGCGGGTGAACCGCGCCGCCGACCCGGCCGAGGCCGCGCGGGTCGCGGCCTTCCGGGCGGAGGTGGCGGCGCGCTGGGACCTGCCGCGCCTGCGCGAGCAGGTGCTGGAAAGCCAGAGGCGGCGGCGCTTCGTGGATGCGGCGCTGCGCCGGGGCGCCCTGCACGGCTGGGACTGGCAGCCGCGGCAGGACGCCACCCGGCAATACATCCGCAACCACATGGATCTCGACGACCTGGAAGCCGCCGCCCGGTTCCCGCGCGTCACGCGCGGCAATGCCCCCAGTGGGGACGACAACAACAGGGAGACTGAATCATGGCGCGCCTCATCGCCCTTGCCCTGACCGGCCTGCTGCTGGCGGCCACGCCCGCCGCCGCGGCCGATCCCGACAGCTGCGCCACCGTGCGCATGTCGGATCCGGGCTGGACCGACATCACCTCGACCAACGGCGTCCTCGGCACGCTCCTGGAGCCGCTGGGCTACACCCAGAAGGTGGAGACCCTGGCCCCGCCAGTGACCTTCGAAAGCCTGAAGAACGGCCAGATCGACGTCTTCCTCGGCAACTGGATGCCGGCGCAGAAGACCTTCGTCGAGCCGCTGGTGGCCGAGAAGGCGATCGAGGTGATCCGCCCGAATCTCGACGGCATCCGCTTCACCCTGGCGGTGCCGGCCTATGTCGCCGAGGCCGGAGTGAAGGACTTCGCCGATCTGGCCAAGCATGCCGACCAGTTCGGCCGCAGGATCTACGGCATCGGGCCCGGGGCGCCGGCGAACCAGAACATCCAGAAGATGATCGACACCAAGGATTTCGACCTTGGCGGCTGGACCCTGGTCGAATCGAGCGAGCAGGGCATGCTGAGCCAGGTGGACCGTGCGGTGCGCCGGAAGGAATGGATCGCCTTCCTGGCCTGGGAGCCGCACCCGATGAACACCCAGTTCCAGATCGCCTATCTCAGCGGCGGCGACGCCTATTTCGGCCCGAATTACGGCCGTGCCACCGTCTACACCGTGACGAAGCGAGACTTGTCGAAGAATTGCCCGAATCTCGCCCGGCTGCTGTCACAGCTGACGTTCACGGTCGAGATGGAAAACCAGATCATGGGGATTCTGGGCGAGGGGGCGGACGGCAAGGCAGCCGCCGCGCAGTATCTCAAGGCTCACCCCGATCTTCTGTCCGGCTGGCTGGCCGGCGTGACCACCCGCGACGGACAGGACGGACTCGCCGCCGTCCGCGCCGCATTGAACCGGGGCTAGGAGGCCCGTGACTCATGTGGACCGTGATCCGGGATTGGATCGTCCAGCTGTTCAAGCCGCGCTACCACCCGGAGCGGCACTACATGCGCGGCCGCCAGTCCGGCAGCGGTTCGCACTAAGTCGTTCGCCCGGCGGCGATAGGCTCGCCGAAAAGAAGACCGTCATGGCGAGCCCCGAAGGGGCGTGGCCATGACGGTCTGGATGGGCGGCAGGTGAGACGTACCCTGCCGCCCGCATCCCATCTCAGCCCTTGATGAAGGCCAGCAGGTCCGGGTTGACCACCTCGGCATGGGTCGTGCACAGGCCGTGCGGCAGGCCCTTGTAGACCTTCAGCGTGCCGTGCTTCAGCAGCTTGGCCGAGAGCGGCGCCGAATCGGCGAACGGCACGATCTGGTCGTCGTCGCCATGCATCACCAGGGTCGGCACCTCGATCGCCTTCAGGTCCTCGGTGAAGTCGGTCTCCGAGAACGCCTTGATGCAGTCGTAATGGGCCTTGGCGCCGCCGATCATGCCCTGGCGCCACCAATTGTCGATCACGCCCTGGGAGACCTTCGCGCCCGGCCGGTTGAAGCCGTAGAACGGGCCCTCGGGTATGTCGCGGTAGAACTGGGCCCGGTTGTCCGCCAGGGCCTTGCGGAAGCCGTCGAACACCTCGATCGGCAGGCCGCCGGGGTTCTTCTCCGACTTCACCATCACCGGGGGCACGGCGCCGATCAGCACCGCCTTGGCCACCCGGCCGTTGCCGCCGTGCCGGGCGACATAGCGCGTCACCTCGCCGCCGCCGGTCGAATGGCCGATATGGACGGCGCCCTTCAGGTCGAGGTGCGCCGCCAGCTGCGCCACGTCGGAGGCGTAGGTGTCCATCTCGTTGCCGGTGTCGGTCTGGCTGGACCGGCCATGCCCGCGCCGGTCATGGGCGACCACCCGATAGCCCTGGCCCAGGAAATACAGCAGCTGGGCGTCCCAGTCGTCGCTGCTGAGCGGCCAGCCATGATGGAAGACGAGAGGCTGCGCGTCGCGCGGGCCCCAGTCCTTGTAGAAGATGCTGGTGCCGTCCTTGGTGGTGAACAGTCCGCTGCTCATGGTGCTGTCTCCCGTTGTTGGGCGTGAAGGCGCGGTGCCGGTCTGCGCCGAAGAAGCTTGCGGCAAGGCGGCCGCGGCGGCGAGTCCAACCCCCGCCGCCAGGACGAATCGGCGCGAAATGCCGTCCGTCCCATGCTCGCTGTGAACCATCTGCGGCTCCGTTGATATCACGATAACCATTAGATGACATCGCAATAACTATTATCGCGATAATCAACGAGCTACCCGATCGTCCGGCCCGCGTCCAGTGAAATTTTTATCGCAACATCATTTTTCGTGATAAACATGACCGCGCATCAGGAACAGAAGGTGCGCCGCATGCCCTTGCCGAAGGACCGCCCGCTCGCGCTGGACGAGCAGATCTGCTTCACGCTGTACCGCACCAGCATGTCCATCAACCGGACCTACAAGCCGATGCTGGACGAGATGGGCATCACCTATCCGCAGTACCTCGTGCTCAACGTGCTGGGCGAGGAGAACGGCCGGACCATCGGCGCCATCGCCGCGCGCCTCGCCCTCGAGTCGAGCACCATCACGCCCTTGGTGAAGCGAATGGAAACCGCAGGGCTCGTGCAGCGGCGGCGCAGCCCGGAGAACGAGCGCGAGGTCCAGGTCCGGCTGACCGAGGCCGGCCGCGACCTCTTCGCCCGCAGCCAGTGCCTGGGCGAGGCGCTGCTGCGCCGCTCCGGCCTCACCATGCCGCAGCTCGACGCCCTCAACCGCCAGATCCGGGACCTGGCCGCCGCCCTCGACGCGCATCTCGGCCGGCCGGAGTGATCCGCGGCGTCGGCCGGACGATGGCAGCTGCCCGCTCGACGCAGTTGCGGCGCCGCTTCGGCTCATGCAGTTTGCGCGCGACTTTCCCGCAAGCTGAGTGCGAGCGATGACCGAACCCACCGCCACCTATGACGTGATCGTGATCGGCGCCGGCCCCGGCGGCTATGTCGCCGCCATCCGGGCCGCCCAGCTCGGGCTCAAGACCGCCTGCGTCGAGAAGATGCCAACCCTGGGCGGCACCTGCCTGAACATCGGCTGCATCCCGTCCAAGGCGCTGCTGCACGCCTCGGAGAAGTTCGAGGAGGCCGGGCACGCCTTGGCCGCCTTCGGCATCAAGGTGGCGGGGGTCGAGCTCGACCTGCCCGGCATGATGGGCCACAAGGACAAGGTGGTGAAGGCCAACACCGACGGCATCGACTTCCTGTTCAAGAAGAACAAGATCGACCGGCTGCTCGGCCATGCCCGCTTCACCGCGAAGGACCGGATCGAGGTCGAGGGCAAGACTTACGCCGCCAAGAACTTCATCATCGCCACCGGCTCCGACTCGACCCCGCTGAAGGGTGTCGAGATCGACGAGACGCGGATCGTCACCTCGACCGGCGCGCTGTCGCTGCCGGAGGTGCCGAAGCACCTGGTGGTGATCGGCGGCGGCGTCATCGGGCTCGAGCTCGGCTCGGTCTGGTCCCGCCTCGGCGCCAAGGTCACCGTCGTGGAGTTCCTCGACCGCATCCTGCCGACCAATGACGGCGAGGTGTCGAAGCAGATGCAGCGCATCCTGGCCAAGCAGGGCATGGCGTTCAAGCTGAGCTCCAAGGTCACGGGCGCGACGAAGACCGACAAGGGCGTCACCCTGATCGTCGAACCGGCCAAGGGCGGCGACGCCGAGACGATCGAGGCCGACTATGTGCTGCTGTCGATCGGCCGCCGGCCCTACACCGAGGGGCTGGGCCTGGACGTCGCCGGCGTCGAGCTGGACGAGCGCGGCCGGGTGAAGACCGACAAGCACTTCCGCACCAATGTCGAGGGCATCTACGCCATCGGCGACGTCATCGCCGGGCCGATGCTGGCGCACAAGGCCGAGGACGAGGGCGTGGCCGTGGCAGAGATCCTGGCCGGCCAGGCCGGCCATGTGAACTACGACGCGATCCCGAGCGTGGTCTACACCTGGCCCGAGGTGGCCTCGGTCGGCCGCAGCGAGGAGGAGCTGAAGCAGGCCGGCGTGGCCTACAAGGCCGGCAAGTTCCCGTTCCTGGCCAATGGCCGGGCGCGGGCCATGAATGCCACCGACGGCTTCGTCAAGATCCTGGCCGACGCCAAGACCGACCGGGTGCTGGGCGTGCACATCATCGGCGCCGAGGCCGGCACCATCATCGCCGAATGCGTGCTGGCGATGGAGTTCGGCGCCTCGGCCGAGGACATCGCCCGCACCTGCCACGCCCATCCGACCCTGAACGAAGTGGTCAAGGAAGCCGCCCTCGCCGTCGACGGCCGGCCGATCCACATCTGATCGCAGGCCGGGGCGTCGGGACTCCCGTCCTTGACGCCCCGGCCGCGATGGCGTTCCCATCGCTGATGCCTTCGCCTCCTCCGAACCGCGCCGTCGCCGTGCTCGCCTATGACGGGCTGTGCACCTTCGAGTTCGGCGTCGCGGTCGAGGTGTTCGGTCTGCCGCGCCCGGAATTCCAGGACTGGTACCGCTTCACCGTCTGCGCCGCCGAACCCGGCCCGCTGCGCGCCATCGGCGGCGTCCAGGTCCAGGCCGAAGCCGGGCTGGAGGCGCTGGAGCAGGCCGGCACCATCGTCGTGCCCGGCTGGCGCGATTTCCGCGAGACCCCGCCCGAGCCGCTGCTGGCCGCGCTGCGCCGGGCCCATGACCGCGGCGCCCGGTTGGTCTCGATCTGCTCCGGCGTCTTCGTGCTGGCGGCCGCGGGCGTGCTGGCCGGCCGCCGAGCCACCACCCATTGGCGCTACGCCGAGGCCCTGGCCGCCCGCTATCCCGACATCCGGGTCGTGCCGGACGTGCTGTATGTCGACGAAGGCCAGGTGCTGACCTCGGCCGGCAGCGCCGCCGGGCTGGATCTGTGCCTGCACATCGTCCGGCGCGACTGGGGCGCGCGGATCGCCAACCAGGTGGCGCGGCGCCTGGTGGTGCCGCCGCATCGCGAGGGCGGCCAGGCGCAATATGTCGACCGGCCGGTGCAGGTCGAGGAGCGGCCGCGCCTGGCCGCTTTGTTCGACTGGGCCCGCCGCCATCTGGCCGAGGAGCTGCCGCTGGAGCGTCTGGCCGACCAGGCGGGGATGAGCCTGCGCACCTTCCTGCGCCGCTTCCGCGAGGCCACCGGCACCACCCCGGCGGAATGGCTGGTCGGCGAGCGCCTGGCCCTGGCCCGCGAGCTCCTGGAGACCACGGCCCTGCCGGTCGAGCGCATCGCCACCGAATGCGGCTTCGGCTCGGCCGACACGCCGCGCCCCCATTTCCGCCGCCGCCTCGCCACCAGCCCCGCGCGATACCGCGCGGGCTTCAGCCTCGGGGGAGCCGAGGTATCACCATGCTCCGCCTCTTCGTCGCCATCGCCATCCCCGCCGCGCTGCGGCCCCGCCTGTCGCTGCTGCAGGGCGGCGTGCCCGGGGCGCGCTGGACCAACCCGGCCGATTTCCACCTGACCCTGCGCTTCATCGGCGAGGTCGACACGCTGGAGGCAGAGGAGATCGACGAGGCGCTGCACGCCCTGGCCGCGCCCGGCTTCAGCCTGGCGCTGGACGGCGTCGGCCAGTTCGGCACGAAGCGTGCCGCCTCGACGCTCTGGGCCGGGGTGGCGGCGGAGCCGGCGCTGCAGTTCCTGCACGCCAAGGTCGACCGGGCTCTGGTCGCCGCGGGCCAGCCGCCGGACGACCGCGCCTACGCCCCGCACGTCACCCTGGCCCGGCTGCGCCAGGCCCCGGCCGAGCGGGTCGAGCGCTGGCTGCTGGAACATGCGCCCTTCCGGGCCGAGCCCTTCCCGGTCGACGCCTTCCATCTGTACCAGAGCCATGTCGGCCGCGAGGGCGCGGTGTACGAGATCCTGGAGAGCTATCCGCTCGCCCCGCCAAACGGATAGGACGTCACCGCGCCCGGCTTCCCAGCCCCATCGCCTGGCGCATGAAGAAGCGCTTCACCGGCGGCAGGCGGCCGACCGCGGCGAGGCCGAGGTCGCGGGCCAGCTGCACCGGGGCCAGGTCGGTCGAGAACAGCCGGTTCAGCCCGTCGGTCGCCAGGATCATGGCGACATTGTCCGGCCGCCGCAGCCGCTCGTAGCGCTGCAGCGTCGTGGGATCGCCGAGGTCGAGGCCGAGTCGGCTGCGCTCGACCAGCAGCTCCGTCAGCACCGCGATGTCGCGCAGGCCGAGATTGAGGCCCTGGCCGGCGATCGGGTGGATGCCGTGCGCCGCCTCGCCGATCAGCGCCGCCCGCCGGGTGCCGTAGCGCCGGGCATGCACCACGCCGAGCGGATAGGTGAAGCGCTTGCCGAGTGCCCGCACCGGCCCCAGCCAATCGCCGACCGTGGCCTGCAGCGCGGCGTCGAAGGCGGCGGCCGGCCGGTGCACCAGGTCGTCGGCGGTGTCCGGATGCTCGGTCCAGACGATCGAGGAGCGGTGGTTGCCCTCCTCGTCGTCGGTCATCGGCAAGACCGCGAAGGGGCCGGGCGGCAGGAAATGCTCCACCGCCACGCCCTCATGCGGCTCGGCATGCGCCATGACGCAGACCACCGCCTTCTGCCGGTAGGCGAAGCTGCGCGCCGGGATGCCCAGCTGCTGCCGGGTGAGGGAGCCGCGGCCGTCGGCGCCGATCACCAGGTCGGCCCGCACCACCCTTCCGTCGGCCAGGGTCACTGCGGCATGGCCGGTGCCGGTCTCGACGGCCACCACCTTGGCCGGGGCCACATGGCGCACCGCCGGCAGGGCCTCCAGCCGCTCGAACTGCGCCAGCCGCAGCAGCCGGTTCTCGACGATGTGGCCGAAGGGGGCGCCGTCCGACTCGCCGGCCATCTCCTGATGGTCGAAATGCAGGAACACCGGGGCGCGGCCGTCGGCGATGCGGATGTCGAGGATCGGCTCGGCCCGGCCCGCCACCGCATCCCACAGCCCGGCCGAGGCGACGATCCGGCGCGAGCCGTAGGAGAGCGCGGTGGTGCGGCCGTCGAACTCCGGCAGCGTGCGGGCGGCCGCCGGCTCCTGGTCCAGGATCACGGTGTCGATCCCGGCCTGGCCGAGGGCCGCCGCCATGGTCGCCCCGGCGAGGCCGCCGCCGACCACCACGACCTGGGTGCGCAAAGAGGTGTCATTCATGGCGCGCAGCATCGGAGCGCGGTGGCGCGCTGTCCAGTGGCCGCGTGTCACATCAGCGGGTGTCCGGCCGCGGTTTCGTGGTAGGATTCCGGCATGGTCCGGATTCTTCTCCTGTCCCTTCTGGTCCTGGCCGCCGGATGTGCCGAGCGGCGGGGCGTCGGCGTCGCCGCCGGCGGCAGCTGGGGCTCGTCCGGCGGCGCCGGCAGCATCATGTCGCTGTCGATCCCCTTCGGCCTGTAACCCGGCAATTTCGCGTCGCGCGAAGATCCTGATTCGTTCGTGATTCGTCCGGATGTTCCGCGACCGTGCCGGGCCGGCCACACCGTGGCCGGAAAAGCGCGCCGGACCGGCCGGCCGGCGACGCTGGATTTGACAGGAGAGGTCAGAAGACCGGATAAAGTGATTGGAATCTAAGAGCTGTTTCGCGGCGGCACCGGCCGCCGGAAGCGAGGGATGAGGCCGGCGGCAGCCGGCCCGACGCGGAATAGGGTGTTGCAGAAGAGCATGCGGGGCGGCCGACTCAACGAGGCATTGGAACGGCTCGCGGACTATCCGTTCGCGCGGCTGGCGGCGCTGTTGTCCGGGGTCACGCCCCCGGAGGGGGTAGCGCCGCTGGCCATGTCGGTCGGCGAGCCGCAGCACCAGCCGCCGGCCTTCCTGGCCGAGGTGCTGGCGGCCCATGCCGACAGCTGGAACCGCTATCCGCCGGTGGCCGGCACTCCGGCCTTCCGCGAGGCCTGCGCCGGCTGGCTGCAGCGCCGTTTCCATTTGCCCGGCGGGCTGGTCGACCCGGCCCATATCCTGCCGCTGTCCGGCACCCGCGAGGCGCTGTTCCTGGTCGCCGAGCTGGCCGTCGATCACCGCCCCGGCGCCAACCAGGTGCCGGCGGTGGCCCTGCCCGACCCGTTCTATGCCCCCTATGAGGGCGCCGCGGTGATGGCCGGGGCCGAGCCGGTGTTCCTGCCGGCCGGGCCCGCCACCGGCTTCCTGCCCGATCTCGACGCGCTGGAGGCCGACGCGCCGCTGCTGGCGCGGCTGAAGCTCTTGTATCTGTGCAACCCGACCAACCCGCAGGGCGCCGTCGCCAGCCGGGAGTATCTGGACCGCGCCATCGGCCTGGCCCGGGCGCACGGCTTCATCCTGGCGGCCGACGAGTGCTACGCCGAGATCTACGACCGCGAGCCGCCGGTGGGCGTGCTGGAGGTCGCGGCCGGCCGGGACGGCGGGTCGCTGGACAACCTGCTGGTGTTCCATTCGCTGTCGAAGCGGTCGAACGCGGCCGGGCTGCGCTCGGGCTTCGTCGCCGGCGACCCGGCGCTGGTCGCCGCCTTCCTGCGGCTGCGCAGCCATTCCGCCGCCGGCATGCCGCTGCCGATCCAGGCGGCCTCCGCCGCGCTATGGGCCGATGACGCGCATGTGGTCGAGAACCGGGCGCTGTACCGGGCCAAGTTCGACGCCGCCGAGGCGGCGCTGGGCGGGCGCTTCGGCTTCCGCCGGCCTGAGGGCGGCTTCTTCCTGTGGCTCGATGTCGGCGACGGCGAGGCCGCCGCCCGCCGGCTGTGGGCCGAGGCTGCGATCCGCACCCTGCCCGGCGGCTACATCACGCGCCTGGACCGGCCGGAGATCGGCCGGCGCTGGCTGCGCGTCGCCGTGGTCCACGACACCGAGACGGTCAGGCGCGCCCTGACCCGGCTCGGCGAAGTCCTGTCCCGAGCCGAGGCGGCAGAATGACGATGGCCGGAACCTCCTCCCGCCGAACCGCGGTGACGCGCAGCTCCGGGCGCGGCGCCTCGAGCAAGCGCTCCTTCCTGCCCCCGGTGGTGCAGGAGTTCCTTCGCAACCGGGTGCGCGAGCTGAGCGGCCTCGGCATCGCCGTGTTCGGCTGCGGCCTCCTGATCGCGCTGGTCAGCTACGAGCCGACCGACCCGTCCTGGAACACCGCCAAGGCCGGGCCCGCCGCCAACCTGCTGGGCCGGCCGGGCGCGCATGTAGCCGATCTCCTGATCCAGACGCTCGGCATCGGCGCCTTCCTCCTGGCCGTGCTGCCGCTGTTCTGGGCCTGGCGGCTGATGCGGCACCAGCCGCTGGACCGGGTGTGGTGGCGGGTCACCAGCCTCCTGTTCGGCGTGCTGTTCCTGGCCGCCGGGCTGTCGCCGCTGCCGGCGATCGAGGGCTGGGCCGAGCGCGGCTCGCTGGGCGGCGCCGTCGGATCGATGATCCTGCGCCGCATCTCGGACACCGTCATCCTCTCGGCCGGACCGGTCGCCACCTTCTGGCTGGCCCTGGCCACCGGCGCCGTCGGCCTGCTGCTGGTGCTGGTCGCGCTCGGCCTGTCCTCCACCGAATGGCACCGCGTCGGGGCCGTGACCGGCGCCGGCGCCCGGGCCGGCGCGTCGCTGACGGGGTCTCTGCTGCGGGCGCTCGGCCGGGTGCTGCAATGGCTGGGCCTGCGCACGCTGCACGGCGCCGGCACCGTTGCCGCCAGCATGATGCGGCGCGAGCCGGCCCCCGAGGCGCCGGCCGCCTTCGCCATGCCCGGCACCGGTCCGGCCGCGCGGCCGCGCTTCGCCCGCGCCAACCCGCCGGGGCCGCGGATCGCCGATCCGGAGGCCGAGCCCGGCGAGGCACCGCGCCCGCCGCTCATCATCGGCGGCGGCCGTACCGAGCCCGATCTCGACCTGCCCGAGGAGGAGGACGACGACCTGATCGACCTGCCCTCGCTGCGCCCGGTGGAGGAGCCGCCGCGCCGCCCCGGCGCCTCGATGCCCCCCGCCGCGCCGCAGCGCGTGGCCCCCGCGGCGCTGGAGCCGGCGCCGCGCCGCCCGGCGGCACCGCCGCCGCGCCAGACCAGCTTCGAGCTGGCGCCGCCCGACACCTACGAGCTGCCGCCGCTCGACCTCCTGACCCTGCCGGACCCGACCAAGCGCCCGGCCGTGGCCGACCCGCGGGTGCTGGAGCAGAACGCCGCGGCGCTGGAGCAGGTGCTGAGCGATTTCGGCGTCCGCGGCTCGATCGTGAAGGTCAATCCCGGCCCGGTGGTGACGCTGTACGAGCTGGAGCCAGCGCCCGGCACCAAGTCCAGCCGCGTCATCGGCCTGGCCGACGACATCGCGCGGTCGATGAGCGCCGTGTCGGTGCGCGTCGCCGTGGTGCCCGGCCGCAACGTCATCGGCATCGAGCTGCCGAACCAGAAGCGCGAGATGGTGCTGCTGCGCGAGCTGCTCGGCTCCGACCAGATGGAGAAGGCGGGGTCGAAGCTCGGCCTCGTGCTCGGCAAGGACATCGGCGGCGGCCCGATCATCGCCGACCTGGCCCGCATGCCCCACCTGCTGGTGGCCGGCACCACCGGCTCGGGCAAGTCCGTCGCCATCAACACCATGATCCTGTCGCTGCTGTTCCGGCTGCCGCCGGACAAGGTGCGCTTCATCATGGTCGACCCGAAGATGCTCGAGCTGTCGATCTACGAGGGCATCCCGCACCTGCTGGCGCCGGTCGTCACCGACCCGAAGAAGTCGGTGGTCGCCCTGAAATGGGCGGTGCGCGAGATGGAGGACCGCTACCGGTCCATGTCCAAGGTCGGCGTCCGCAACATCGAGGGCTACAACCAGCGGCTGCGCGAGGCCAAGGCCAAGGGCGAGGTGCTGACCCGCCGGGTGCAGACGGGGTTCGACCCCGACACCGGCAAGCCGATCTTCGAGGACCAGCCGATCGACCTGACCGAGCTGCCCTACATCGTCATCATCGTCGACGAGATGGCCGACCTGATGCTGGTGGCGGGCAAGGACATCGAGGCGCTGATCCAGCGGCTGGCGCAGATGGCGCGCGCCGCCGGCATCCACCTGATCATGGCGACGCAACGCCCCTCGGTCGACGTCATCACCGGCACGATCAAGGCCAACTTCCCGACCCGGATCAGCTTCCAGGTCACCTCCAAGATCGACAGCCGCACCATCCTGGGCGAGGGCGGGGCCGAGCAGCTGCTGGGCCAGGGCGACATGCTGTACATGGCCGGCGGCGGCCGCATCACCCGCGTGCACGGCCCCTTCGTCTCCGACGGCGAGGTCGAGGAGGTGGTGCGCCACCTCAAGGCCCAGGGCGAGCCGGCCTACAACGACGCCGTGCTGGAGGACCAGGAGGACGGCGGCGGCTTCGACGCGCTGGCGCTGGACGGCGAGGGCGGGTCGGGCGACGACCTGTACGACCAGGCGGTGGCGCTGGTGGCGCGCGAGCGCAAGGCGTCGACCAGCTTCATCCAGCGCCACCTCCAGATCGGCTACAACCGCGCGGCGCGGCTGATCGACCGGATGGAGCAGGAGGGCGTGGTCAGCCCGGCCAACCATGTCGGCAAGCGCGAAGTGCTGGCGGGGAATCACTGACCCGGGCGGGATAGCCGCTCCCCTCACCGTCATGGCGAGCCCCGCCCTGAGTCCAATTGGGGGCGTGGCCATCCAGGGCCGCTCGCACCGCCCCCGGGATGGCCCATCCTTAAGTCAAAGGGGCGGCTTCGCCTCCTCGCCATGACGGTCAGAGGGAGAGTCCGCCGCTTCGGTCGGTCCCGATCGTTACGCGGAATTCATCTCCCGCCCACAAGCACGTTAGCTCCGGCGACGTAGGGTGAGTTCGTCGGAGCCAAGACGTGGCCTCCCGCCCGCCTCTCCTCCGATCTTCGTTGTCCCCTCGATGGAGATCGTTCATGCGCCGGAGCCTTCTGTTCGCCGTTCTCGCGGTGCCTGCCCTGGCCCTCGCCCCCGCTTTGGCCATGGCGCAGACCCCGGCCCAGCCCGCCGCGGCGGCACCGGCCGCCACCGCGCCGCACAAGATGAAGACCCACCACACCGCGGGGACTCATCACCGCAAGCCGGTCGCGCATCGCAGCGCCAACAGCGAACAGGACCAGACCCGCAAGCTGAACGAGGAGCAGCTGACCAAGGCGAAGTAAGCGTTTCGGACCGCAACAGACCCTCTCCCCCACCCCCCTTCCGAGGCGAGGGTCGCGGTCCCGAGGCCCGGTCGCACAAGCGGCCGGGCCTCTTTTTTCACCCGCCGCCAGGATTCGCCCGCGGGTTGTCAGACGATGCCCCGGAACATGAAATATCGTTCATGAAGGCATTTTCCTCGGATCGGTATCGGCGGTCCCGTCGTTAGGGGGTGGATCGGTTCGCGTGCTGCGGCCGTCTGTGCCGTCGGCCCCGATCTTCAGGCATCCCTCGATGGAGACCTTCATGCGCAGGAGTTTTGTCTTTACCGCCCTCGCCGTGTCGGCGCTGACCGCCGCGCCCGCCCTGGCCCAGACCGGGACCGAGCCGGCGGTGCCCGGGACGGCGCCGTCGGTCGAGGCTCCCGCCGCGAACATGCCGGCGGAGCCGGCCCAAACCAACCAGCAGTACCACCGCAAGCACACCCAGTCCTCGAACACCGAGGAGCAGCCCCAGGCCCCCCGCCGCCCCGGCAGCAAGCGCGCGCAGAACGCGGCGGAAGAGGAGCAGACCCGCCAGTTGAACCAGCAGCAGTTGAGCGCAGGGGCCACGCCGCAGCAGGTCCTGCCCGGCCAGATGGCGCCCGCCCAGCCGATGCAGCCCGGGACGATGGAGCAGGCCCCCTCGATGGAGCAGGCTCCGTCGATGGATCAGACCATGCCGTCGGACGGGACGACGCCGGCCGAGTAATCCGGCCAGGATCGCCGCACCATCGGCGACGAATATCAGGGCCCGGCCGCACCAGCGGCCGGGCCTTCTTCATGCCCGGGACGCGGGGTCGCTGCCCGAGGCGATGACCGTGTCGCGGAAGGCGGCCGCCGCGGGCGACAGCGTCCGGCTCGACCGGGTCAGGACGCCGATGTCGCGCGTCACCTCCGGCCCCTGCAGCAGCCGCGTGGTCAGGGCCGGATGGGCCAGCACCGGCAGGGTCAGCACCGGCAGCGCCGTCACCCCGAGCCCGGCCGCCACCAGCGCGCCGGCGGTGGCGAGATGCGACACCTCGAATTCCGGCTCCACCGCCATCCCGGCCTGGGCGAAGCCGCGGTCGGTCAGCGGACGGACGCTGGTGATCCGCGACATGGCAACGAAGGGGAAGCCCGCCAGATCGGCCCAGGTCACGGCGCCGGACCGTGCCAGCGGGTGGTCCTGGCGCAGGATGGCGACGAAGCGGTCCGACATGATCCGGGTGAAGTCCACCTTGCTATCGGCCGCCGGACGGCCGGCAATGCCGAGATCGGCCTCGCCGCTCAGCACCGCGCCGACGACGCCGTCGAGCAGCGTGTCGATGACGCCGACCGACACGCCCGGGTGGCTGCGGCGGAACCGGTCGATCACCGGCGGCAGCAGCCCGGCCGTGACCGAGGGCAGCCCGGCGACCGCGACCCGGCCGCGGGCCGAGCGGAAATAGTCGCCGAGATCGTCGAGCGAGCTGCGCAGGTCGCCGATCAGCCGGCCGGCGATGGCGGCGAACTCCCGGCCCTGCGGCGTCGGCTCGACCGTCCTCGTGTTGCGGTCGAACAGGCGGACGCCCAGCCGCGACTCGGCCCGCGCCACCGCCCGGCTGACCGCGGGCTGCGACATGCCCAGCGCCTCGGCCGCCGCACGAAAGCTGCGCAGCCGGTCGACCTGCAGGAACACCTCGATCTCGAACAGCGACAGGTTGATGCGCTTCATGCATCAATCGATGACACAAATTCACTTCCGGTTCTACCGCCCGCCATGGCGTGCTGAGGCCCGAGCGGTCGCCGGCGAAAGGACGGCCGCCCGCAAGGGGAGGACGGCGGATGCTGGCGGCTTTGGGGTTCCTGACCATCGCGGTGTTCCTGGCGCTGATCCTCAGCGGCCGCGTCTCGGTGCTGGTGGCGCTGGTGCTGGTGCCGCTGGCCGGCGGCCTGATCGGCGGCTTCGGCGCCGGCCTGGGCCCGATGATGCTGGACGGCCTCATCAAGGTCGCGCCGGTCGGCATCATGATCATGTTCGCGGTGCTGTATTTCGGGCTGATGATCGACACCGGCATCTTCGACAGGCCGATCAAGGCCCTGCTGTCGCTGGTGCGGGGCGACCCGGTGCGGCTGTGCCTGATCACGGCCCTGCTGACCATGCTGGTCGCGCTGGACGGCGACGGAGCCACCACCTTCCTGATCACGGTCACGGCCGTCCTGCCGGTGCACCGCCGCCTCGGCCTCAACCCGCTGGTGCTGCCCGGCATCATCTGCTTGGCCGCC
Source organism: Inquilinus sp. Marseille-Q2685 (assembly GCF_916619195.1). NCBI lineage: Bacteria > Pseudomonadati > Pseudomonadota > Alphaproteobacteria > Rhodospirillales > Rhodospirillaceae > Inquilinus > Inquilinus sp. Marseille-Q2685. The sequence continues at coordinate 40,351 of NZ_CAKAKL010000009.1, read as the reverse complement.
GGCACCATGAACCTGCTGCCCTGGGGCGGGCCGACGGCGCGGGCCATGGCGGTGCTGAAGACCGACGCCGCGGCCCTGTTCAACCCGGTGATCCCGGCCATGGTCGCCGGCCTGGCCTGGGTGTTCGTCGCCGCCTGGCTGATCGGCCGCGGCGAGCGCAGGCGCCTGGGCGTGACGGACGGCCTCGACGCGGTGGCGCTGGTCGAGCCGACCGAGGCCGAGCGGGCCGCGCGCCGGCCGCACCTCACCTGGTTCAACGCCGCCCTGACCATCGCCCTGATCGTGGCACTGCTGGCCGGGTTGTGGCCTCTGCCGGTGCTGTTCATCACCGCCTTCGCCATCGCGCTGGTGGTCAACTATCCGCGCTGGGAGCAGCAGCGCGAGCGGCTGGTGAAGCATGCCGACAGCGTCGTCACCGTCACCGCGATGATCTTCGCCGCCGGCATCTTCACCGGCATCCTGGGCGGCACCAAGATGATCGGCGCCATGGCCGAGGCGCTGGTGGCCATCGTGCCCCAGAGCCTGGCGCCCTACCTGTCGCAGATCGTGGCGGTGACCGGCATGCCGCTGAGCCTGGTGTTCACGCCGGACGCCTACTACTACGGCATCCTGCCGGTCTTCGCGGGGACCGCCGGGGCGCTGGGCCAGGACCCGCTGGCGATCGGCCGCGCCGCGATCCTGGGCCAGATGACCACCGGCTTCCCCCTGAGCCCGCTGACCGCCTCGACCTTCATCCTGGTCGGGCTGACCGGGGTGCAGCTCGGCGCGCATCAGCGCTTCATCTTCAAATGGGCCTTCGCCTGGACCCTCGTCATGACGGCCGTCGCCTGGGCCACGGGAGCCATCTGAATGCCGAAAGCGATGCGGATCGGGGCCGGCGCCGGGTTCGCCGGCGACCGGCTGGAGCCGGCGGCGGAGCTGGTGGCGCGCGGCCATCTCGACACGCTGGTGTTCGAATGCCTGGCCGAGCGCACCATCGCCCTGGCCCATCGCCGCCGCCGGGCCGATCCCGATGCCGGCTTCGACCCGCTGCTGGAGCGCCGGCTGCGGCCGGTGCTGCCGGGCGTCGCCGCCCAGGGCATCCGGGTGCTGACCAATATGGGCGCCGCCGACCCCGAGGGCGCCGGCCGCCGCGCCGCCGCCCTGTGCCGCGAGCTGGGCGTGCCGCTTCGGATCGCGGTGGTGACCGGCGACGATGTGCTGGACCGGATCGACCCGGCCGCGCCGGCGCTCGAGGACGGCAGGCCGCTGGCCGCGCACGGCCCGCTGATCGCCGCCAACGCCTATCTCGGCGCCGACGCCATGCTGCCGGCGCTGGAGGCCGGGGCGCAGCTGGTGATCACCGGCCGTGTCGCCGACCCGTCGCTGTTCGTGGCGCCGCTGGCCTGGCGCCTGGACTGGTCGCTGGACGACGCGAGCCGCATCGCCACCGCCACCCTGGCCGGCCACCTGATGGAATGCGCCGGGCAGGTCACCGGCGGCTATTTCGCCGATGGCGACGGCAGCGACGTGCCCGGCCTGGCCGATCTGGGCTTCCCGATCGCCGAGGTGACGGCGGGCGGCGCGATCACCATCACCAAGCTGCCCGGCACCGGCGGGCGGGGCAGCCGCGCCACGGTGACCGAGCAGCTGCTGTACGAGGTCACTGACCCCGGCGCCTATGTCACGCCCGACGTGGTGCTGGACGTCACCGGCGTGTCGGTGGCGGAGCAGGGCGCCGACCGCGTCGCCGTCGCCGGGGCGCGCGGCTGGACGCGGCCGGACTCGCTGAAGGTCAGCGTCGCCTATGAGGCGGGGTGGGAGGCGGAGGCCGGCATCTCCTACGGCGGCGGCGGCGCGGTCGAGCGCGGCCGGCGTGCGGCCGAGATCGTGCGCACCCGTTTGGAGCGGCGCGGCGACATCACCGACCTGCGGCTCGACCTGGTCGGCGTCGATTCGCTGCTGCCCGGCCGGCTGCGGAGCGGATCGCCGTCGGAGGTCCGGCTGCGCCTCTGCGCCCGCGCCGCCACCGCCGAGGCCGCGGCCGATGCCGCGCATGAGGTCGAGAGCCTCTACACCAACGGCCCGGCGGCGGGGGGCGGCGTGCGCAGCGCCCTGCGGCCGGTGATCGGCATCGTCTCGACCCTGATCGACCGGCGGGCCGTCAGCCCCGCGGTCGAGATCCTGGAGGCATGATGGCGAGCCCGCATTTCTCCCCCTCCGTGTGGCCTGCGCCGGTTCAAGACGCCGGCAGGGCAGGAGCCGGGCGCAGCCCGATGCACGACATCGGGCAAGCGCGGCGACGCACCCTGCCGGCGTCTTCAACCGGCCCGAAGGGTTGCCTTGCGGCGGGCGCCTGCGGCCCCGGGCGGCTCGACCGTATGTCTCGATACGCTCTTCGCCGCCCGGAACCGCATTCACCTCGCCGCAAGGCAACGCAGGCCGCATGGAGGGGGAGAAATGCGGGCTAGACTTGGTGAACTCGCCCATGCCCGCGCCGGCGACAAGGGCGACACCACGACGCTGAGCGTGATCGCCCGCGACCCCGCCGATTACGAGCGCCTGCGCCGCGCGGTGACGGCGGAGCGGGTGGAGACGCATCTGTGCGGCGCCGCCGCCGGCCGCTTCACCCGCTTCGAGCTGCCCGGCCTGGCGGCGCTGCACTTCGTCGGAAGCGGCGTGCTGGGCAGCGGCGTCACCACCTCGCTGGCCTTGGACAGCCACGGCAAGTCGCTGTCCTCCGCCCTGCTCGACCTGGAGCTGCCCGACGACAGCTGAACCGGCGCGGTCGCCGGCCGAACCAACACGACAACGGGGGAACGCATGAGGGGTTGCATCATCCGCGCCGCGGCGCTGTCGGTTCTCGCCCTTGGCCTGCCGGATATCGCGCAGGCCCGCCTGACCACCCTGACCGTGGAGCGGCGGGAGGCGGCGGCCCCGGCCAAACCCGGCGCCCCGGCCTATGAGGTCCTGCGCGGCACCTTCCGCGGCGAGCTGGACCCGGCCGATCCGGCCAACGCCATCATCACCGACATCCGGCAGGCGCCGCGCAACGCCCGCGGCCGGGTCGAGTATTCCGCCACCTTCGCCATCGCCCTGCCGGCCGACCCGAAGCAGGCCAGCGGCGTGCTGGTCTACGACGTGCCGAACCGCGGCAACGGCGGCGTCGCTGCCGATCCGGACGGCCACATCCGCGTGGTCAGCGGCTGGCAGGGCGACATCCCGGCCACCGACGGGCTGCAGACGGCGGAGGTGCCGGTCGCGAGCGGCCCGACCGGGCCGGCCTTCGCCCGCTTCACCAACATGAAGGCGGGGACCACCAGCCTGCCGATCCTGGTCGGCTTCTCCCGCACCGGGCCCGGGCCGGGGCCGGCGACGCTGGACCCCCGCCGGGCGCGGCTGTTCCGGCAATCGGCCGACGACCGGCCGGCGATCCCGGTCCCGCCGCGCGACTGGGCCTTCGGCAACTGCAGCGACAGTGCCTTCCCGGGCACGCCCGATCCCGGCTGGATCTGCCTGCGCGGCGGCTTCGAGCCGCGCTTCGCCTATGGCCTGGCCTATACCGGCAAGGACCCGAAGGTGCTGGGCATCGGCTTCGCCGCCACCCGCGACCTCAACGCCTTCCTGCGCCACGCCGCGGCGGACGATGCGGGCACCGCCAACCCGGCGGCCGGGCTGGTGCGCTGGACGGTGGCGACCGGCACCTCGCAATCCGGCAACTTCCTGAAGAGCTTCCTCAATCTCGGCTTCAACGCCGACGAGCAGGGCCGGATCGTGTTCGACGGCATGAACCCGAACATCGCCGCGCGGCAGCTGCCGATGAACATCCGCTTCGGCGTGCCCGGCGGCGCCGCGACGCTGTACGAGCTGGGCAGCGAGGGCACGCTGTGGTGGACGCGGTACGACGACCGGGCCCGCCGGCGCGGCACCTCGAGCCTGCTGGACCGCTGCCGGGCCACCGGCACATGCCCGAAGATCATAGAGACCTTCGGCGCGGCGGAGCTGTGGGGCCTGCGCCTGTCCCCCGGGCTGGTCGGCACCGATGCCCGGGCCGACCTGAAGCTGCCGGCCGATGTGCGGCGCTACTACTTCCCCGGCGTCACCCATGGCGGGTCGTCGATCGGCGGCTTCTCGACCACCGGCGACCCGGCCTTCCCCGGCTCGCCCGCCTGCGTGATGCCCGGCAACCCGAACCCGTCGGCCATGACCCTGCGGGCCCTGCGCCGGGCGCTGGTCGACTGGGTCCGGTCGGGCAAGGAGCCGCCGGCCAGCCGCTATCCGACCCTGGCCGCGGGCGACCTGGTCGACCCGACCTCGCGGGCGATGGGCTGGCCCGCCATCCCGGGCGCGCCGCGGCCGGACGGCAAGCTCAACATCTTCCTCGACTACGATGTCGGCCGCGGCTTCCGCTATCAGGACCTGAGCGGCGTGCCCGACTTCCTGCCGCCGCGGATCCGGCAGGCGCTGCCGTCCAAGGTCGTGCGGGTCGACGCCGACGGCAACGAGGTCGCGGGCGTGCCCTCGGTCCAGGCGCTGGTGCCGCTGGGCACCTATACCGGCTGGAACGTGCTGGCCCAGGGCTACGGCGCGGGCGGCGGCTGCTCCTTCCTCGGCGGCTTCATCCCCTTCGCCCGGACCCGGGCTGAGCGGATCGCCGCCCATGACCCGCGCCCGTCGCTGCAGGAGCGCTATCGCGACCATGCCGGCTTCGTGGCGCGGGTGAAGGCGGCCGTGGCGCAGCAGGTCGCCGCCGGATGGCTGCTGCCGGACGACGCCGCCACGCTGGCGGCCCAGGCAGAAGCCAGCGACGTGCTCAAGGACTGAGAGACCGCCTGTAAATGCTACTGGTGCGGCCGTCTGACGGCGGTTTCTGCGCTTCCGGTGCTCACGGACTATAACGTCCGCTGCGCGCCGGTTCTCGAAACCACCGCCAGCCGACTCACACCAGCGCATTTCCAAACGGTCTCTGAGAGCGGCGGCAAGTCGCCGCCCTGGACCTCGCGGGGTCGGTGCCCTACTTGGAACACAGACCCCGTGTATCCGGACCGACATGACCATCTTCCGTTTCATCGCCGCGGCCCTGGCCGCGCTGTTCATCGCCGCCGGGCCGGCCGCGGCCGCGGTGCAGCCCGCGCAACTGACCGCCCAGGACCGGGCCGACCTGCAGCGGGTCGAGCAGTATCTGGGCAGCCTGACCACGGTGCAGGCGGACTTCGTCCAGACCACCAACAACACCGACCTGTATCGCGGCCATTTCTACCTGAAGCGGCCGGGCAAGATGCGGCTCGAATACGAGCCGCCGATCTCCTACATGTACATCGCCGACGGCACCTGGCTGACCTATTACGATGCCGATCTGCGGCAGCGGAAGGACGTGCCGCTGGGATCGACCATCGCCGACTTCATTACCCGCGCCAACGTCAAGCTGTCGGGCGACGTCACGGTCACCAAGGTCAGCCGCGGCAACAACCTGCTGAGCGTGCAGCTGGTGCAGACCGACAAGCCCGAGGACGGCGCCCTGACCCTGAACTTCACCAGCAATCCGATGATCCTGCAGAGCTGGGTGTCGGTGGACCAGCAGGGCAACGTCACCCAGGTCGACCTGACCGGCATCCAGCCCGGGGTGCAGCTGGACAACAAGCTGTTCATCGTGCCGCGCGGCAAGGGAAACCGCTGAGCGGTGGCCGAACCGACCCTCGAATGGCGCAGCGCCTTCGGCAATGACGAGCTGAACGCCCTGCATGCCGAATGCTTCGGGCATCCCGTGCTCGACGACGACTGGTGGGGCCAGGTCAACCGGCACAGCCTGGGCTGGGCGAGCCTGCGCGTGGCCGGACGCCTGGCCGGCTTCGTCAATGTCGCCTGGGACGGCGGCGTGCACGCCTTCCTGCTGGACACGGCGGTGACGGCATCGCTGCGGCGGCAGGGCCATGCGACCCGGCTGGTCGAGGAAGCGGTCCGCCAGGCCCGCGCCGCCGGCTGCGAGTGGCTGCATGTCGACTTCGATCCGCGTCTGCGCGGCTTCTATTTCGACGCCTGCGGCTTCCAGCCGACCGAGGCCGGGCTGGTCCGGCTGCGGTGACGGCGGCCCGCGCCGCGGCCGGTCACCCGGTGTCGGGTCCGCAGGGCTTGCCCGGCTCCTCGGGTTCCTCGTCGTCGCCGGCAAAGTCGACGCCGAGGGAGCGGCAGAGGCGGGCGGCGGCCCGGGCGGGCGGCTCGGCGTCGATCAGGGCCGGGACGTCGGGCTCCTGCAGCCGAGCCTCGATCCCGGCCTCGAGGCCGGGAGCCTTGGCGGGATCGATGGCCCCGAGCGTCCGCTTCATCAGATCGAGCAGCCGGGCCCGGCGCCGCGCCCGGATCTCGCCCGGGCTGCCGGTCGGCGGCGGCGGATAGGGCGGGCCCGACCAGTCGGCCGCCCGGCGGCGCCATTCGTCCGACAGGCCGAGGCCGCAAGCCAGGCCGGTGATGACCGAGCCCACCGGCCGGTCCTCGATCCGGTCCTCCTCGTCCTCGTACAGCGCGTCGAGCCGCTCGTGCAGATTGTTGGTGTGGTAGTCGGCCTCGTCGAGCTCCCGGGTCTCCTGGCCGGGATCCCAGATCAGGGCGTAGAGGGCCTCGGTGACGTGGTTGCGCTGGCGGGCCCGGCGGGCGCGCCGGTCCGCCTTGTCGCGGGCGCAGAGGTCGGCGGCGGCGCGGGAGCGCAGGTCGAGCGAGCGCTGCACCGACCGGGAGAAGCGGCCGAAGGCCGTGCCGGCCTGCTGCGCCTCGGCCCGGGCCGCCTGCACCGCGTCGTCATCGGCTTCGGGCGCGGCGGCCCGGGCCTGGGCGGCGACGGCGCGAGTGCCTTCGGCCTCGGCCAGCTGCATGGCGATCTCGGCCAGGCGGGTGAGCATCCGGACCTGCTGCAGCGCGAGGCTGCGGCAGTAGGTCTGGATGTCGAGATCGGAGTCCGCGCCTGTGTCCATGGAACGTATCATGAACGAGGTGCGGGCGGTCAAGCAATGCACATTGCGTTAACCCATTCGCCGGCCCGCCCCTCAGCCCTTGACCATGATCACGGTCGGCAGGGCCACGCCGCCGGCCGTGGGCATCTCCTCGCGCCCGACCGGGCGGTAGCCGAGCCGGGCGTAGAACGCCTCGGCATTGGCGTTGGCGCGCACCCGGAAGCGGCGGAAGCCGGCGGCGCGGGCCGCATCCTCCGCCGCCTCGACCATGCGGCGGCCGAGGCCCTGGCCGGCCCGGTCCGGGGCGACGAAGACCTTGCGCAGCCGGGCCACGGCAGCGTCGTCCGGCACCCGGCACCAGCCGGCGGTGGCGACCAGCGCGCCGCCCGGCGCCTCGGCCACCAGGATGTTGTTGGACAGGAGTTCGCCCGCATAGTCCGGCGCCATGATCAGGGCCACATGCGCCGCGATCTGCGCCGGGCTGTGACTGTCGCCGGCGAGGGCCGAGAAGGAGTCGGCCTGCAGCTTGCGCACGGCGTCGAGGTCGGCCTCGCGGATCGGACGCAGGACCAGGTCGCTCACGACTCCGCGGGTTCCAGTCGCCGCGCCAGCGGGCCGTCCCGCTCCTCCAGGCAGCAGACGAGGTAGTCGCAGGTGATCTCCTCGCCCGCCGCGATGTCGCGCGCCGCCAGGGTCACCGGCCCGGAGTTGTCGGTGTTCGGGTCGTCGTCGTGGTTCAGGAAGCGGGCGTCGTCGCCGTTCAGCACATAGCCGCCCGGGATGTCCGGCGACAGATAGGCGTAGGTCTCGAAGAAGCGGCGCGGCACCTCGGGCAGCGCGGCCACCACCTCCTCCGGCACCACCTTGTCGACCGCCGGCTCGAACCGCCAGATCGGCGTGCCCTTGGCGATCGGCGCCGCGGCGAACACGCCAAGGCCGTGGATCGCGCTGGGTGCGACATAGGTCGGAACCAGGAACATAGGGCCCCCCGCTCTCGCTCTGCGAATCGCTTATACCCACGGATCGCGGTCGGCCGGAAGAGGGCACGCAAGGGCTTGTCGCGGCGGGCGGGGCCCTGCGCCTGCCGCCGGGCCCTTCCCGCCCGCGCGGGGCTGGTCGAACCCGGCCGCGGCGGCGGAATATGACGCGTCGTCCTGGAGCCAGCCCATGTCCGCATCCCGTCCCGTCGTCGGAATCCCCGCCTGCGTCAAGCCGCTCGGGGCCCATCCGTTCCACGTCGTCGGCGACAAGTACATCCGCGCGGTGTCGGAGGGGGCGGACTGCCTGCCCTTCCTGATCCCGGCGCTGGGCGCCTGGCACGATGTCGACGCGGTGCTGGACCGGGTGGACGGCCTGCTGATCACCGGCAGCCTGTCCAATGTCGAGCCGCTTCACTATGCCGGCGAGGCCAGCGAGCCCGGCACGCTGCACGACCCGGACCGCGACGCCACCACCCTGCCGCTGATCCGCCGGGCGATCGAGCGCGGCATCCCGCTGCTGGCGATCTGCCGCGGCCTGCAGGAGCTGAACGTGGTCTGCGGCGGCACGCTGCACCAGCATGTCGAGCGCGTGCCCGGGCGCGCCGACCACCGCGCCGACGAGAGCAAGCCGGTCGAGGTGCAGTACGGCCCGGCCCATCCGGTGGCGCTGGCCGAGGGCGGCGCGCTGGCGGCGCTGTTCGGCAAGGCCGAGACCACGGTCAACACCATCCACGCCCAGGGCATCGACAAGCTGGGCGCCGGCCTGAAGGTCGAGGCGACGGCACCGGACGGCCAGATCGAGGCGGTGCGGATCGAGGCCGCGCCCTATTTCGGCCTGGCGACGCAGTGGCATCCGGAATGGAAGTTTCGCGAGAACCCGGATTCGACGGCGCTGTTCGAAGCCTTCGGCCAGGCCGTCCGCCGCTACGCCGCCGACCGCGACGGCCGCCGCGCCGCGGCGGAGTAGTTCGGGCCAGCCCTGTCGTCCGGCCTGCGAAGGCGTTGCCTTTCCGCTTGCAAGGTCTTGTCAGAATTCGATCACCTGAACCGGCATCTGTTGTCCACTCTCCCCCTCCCCTTGCGGGCTATCAGATTCACACATCTCGAAAAGAGTCCTTAAGTCCCCCTCCCCTTGCGGGAGGGGACTTAAAAGAGGCGATGTGTGAATGGCGTAGCCCCCAAGGGGAGAGGGAGGATGGAAGGGATAGGCCGCCGCCTGTCCTTGTATAGCTCTACCTCTGCCCGCCCGAGCGCAGCAGCCGGGCGCGGTCGATGCCACCGCGACGAGCTGCGCCGCCTCCGCCCCTTCCTCGCCGCGCTGCTGGAGCGGCTGGGGACCGGCGGCTAGGTCCGCCGGGGAAAAAACATCGCGCCTCCTCCGTTCGTATGATGACGGCGCGCGCCGCAGCCGTTGAGATTCCTCCACGCAGCGCGGGCTGCGTCGAGAGCGCGCAGCGATCGCCCACGCGGCGCGCGCCGATGGCCGCCGTGGCGTGGCACGGATCGGCGCTCCGCCGACCGGGGCTGCGCCAGCGACAGGGGGAGAGCGAGATGACAGATGTGCTGGAGGGGCGCGGCGCCGTCGCCGACGCGTTTCTCGATCCGGGCCGCCCGGGCGGCCCGGATTCCCTGCCGGCGGATGCCGCGCGTGCCGGGCTCGCCTTCGACCGTCCCGGCCGGAGTGATGCGCCGGCGCTGGGCCTGCCGCAGATCATGGACCAGGTCCGTCACGACCTCTTCGGCACCAAGGACGTCCAGAACGCGATCACCGCCAGCTATGTCTGGATGGCGGACCAGATCGGCCATGTCGCGATCGGGCTGGTGCCGACGCTGCTGGCCTGCTGGATCGCGGACTGCGTCATGGCGTGGCTCGGCCTGCCCGGTTTCTGGCGCATCATCGTCTTCGCGGTCCTCACCGGCCTTTGGTTCGCCGTATGGGTCTGGAAGGAGCGCGAGGATTTCGAGAAGACGAGGCGGCGCGCCGGCAAGGAGTTCAAGTTCAACGCCGGCGACATCCGCTGGAACGTGAAGACCGCGCTTCTCTACATCGGGATCGGCGGCCTGCTCGGCGCCGCACCGTTTGTCGGCTGGACGGTGGGCGATTGGATATCTTCCGCCAATTGGCACCAGCCGTTGGTGGCGTTTCTCATCCTCTTGGGCGTCACGGCCGTTGCCCTGTGGCCCGCCTTTCACGTCGCCTGCTGGTGGCTGCGGCGCAAGCTCGCCTTCCAGCAGGCCGGGCTGCCCTATCTCTACCGCCTGGCCAATTTCACCGCCGAGATCGAAGACCCGGACGCCGATGCCGTGATCCACGTCTGCAATTTCGAGGATCGGCAGGTCAGCCTGCGGACGGTCCTGTTCGGGCCGGATGTGGTTCCGCCCAACACGCCGCCGGTCCGGCACCTCCTGATCGTCGGCCCGCCGAAGGCCGGGAAGACCAGCCTGGCCGTCGGCATCGGCACCGAATTCGCCTTCGCGCTGGGCGTGTGCCGCTACCTCCCCCTGGTCAAGCTCGCGCAGCTTGCGGCCCACCAAGAGTCGCGATCCCCGTCGACCGGAATGGAGTATGACGACGGCCGGGTGCTGTGGCCCTGGACCGACTCCGATCTCCTGATCGTCGACGATGCCGACATCGGCGTGACCGTGCGGGATGAAAAGGGTGCGAAGCCGATCACCTTGGTGAAGCCCGAGCGCTTCGCGGAAAAGATGAAGATGACCAAGGACGACCTTCACCCGTTCGCCTGGCTGGGAAGCCGGAGGTCGGTCTGGGTGCTGGGCAACGAGGACCGCGTCGGGCGCTGGCAGCGGGTGATCGCAGACCTCATGGGCATCGACCCTTGCGAGATCCGCATCATCAGGCTGAAGACGCCGCAGCCATGACCACCCGCCGCATCGCCGGCACCACGGCCGGCATCCTCGGCGCCCTGCTGCTGCTGGCGAGCGGGGCTTGGTGGTTCGGCGAATCCCGCTGGGGACGGTTCGAGCCGCTGACGCCGGAACAGGCCTTCGCCGACGGCACGCTGGGCCTGGAGCTGGCCCCGCTCAAATACCTCCTGGTCGCCGGGACGGTCTCGCGTCATGCGCTCGAGCAGCAGGGCGGCCCGGCCTGGCCGGAGCGTTTCGGGTTCCTTCCCCGCAGCCCCGGCGCCGAGGGCCGCTGCGCGGCGGATGCCCCGGGCAACCTGCCGGTCGGCTTCGGCGTCAGCAACCGGCTGCCCGGCAGTGCGTCGCCGGTGCCGGTCCGCTTCGTCGGCCTGACCTGCGCCGCCTGCCATTCGACGGCGGTCGGCGACGGCCCGCCGATCCTGGGCGCGGGCACGCACACCGCCGACGTGATCGGCTTCGCCGACGCCTTCCAGAACGCGGTCCTCGACCCCGGCCTGACCGCCGGGACGATCCTCGACGCCTATGACCGGCAATGCCCGGGCGAAGCCTCCGGCCCGGCCGGATGGGCCGGCCGCCAAGTCGAGGCGTTCTTCATCGGCGAGTGGCTGGACGGAGCCCGGACCCTGGCCCGCCTCAACGCCACCAAATACGAGCTGCCGTTCCATGGGGAGGAGATCGGCGACCCGGAGAACATCCCGACCGGGCCCAGCCGCACCCGCCCGTTCCGCAGCGTGGTGCGCAACGTGCTCGACCTGCCGGGCGACGGCAATGTCGCCTATTCCAAGGTGCCGCTGGTGGCGATGCAGGAGAATACGCCCTGGAGCCAGTTCGACGGCAGCATCGGCGATCCGGTCGTGCGCAGCATGGTCGCCGTCTTCACCTCCGGCGCGTCCCTGGCCGCGCTGGACGACCCGCAGATCGCGGACAACATCCGCAAGGCGGCCGCCTATACGCTGCGGCTCGGGGACGATCCGCCGCTGCCGAAGCTGGCCGAGGCGTTCCCGACCCTGCCGCGGCCCTCGGCCGAAACGATGGCCCGGGGGCGCGCGGTCTACGGCCAGCACTGCGCCGCCTGCCATGGGGTGCCCGACGGCGCGCATTGGACCGTGTCGGAGCCGTCCCCGGGCGAGCCTTCGATCGCGCCTCTCGCGGACATCGGCACGGACCCGGCCCGCATGACGTTCCGCCATGCCGACATGCTGCCGACGGCGCTGGCGACCCTGCTGCCGGCCACCGGCGACGACCTCGCCGCGCAGCGCCAGGCGCTGCAGGACCGCGCAGGTCTGGCTGCGCGCGGGCGAGACCTGGCCCAGGCCGACTGGTGGCTGCAGGCGATCGACCGGTTCGACGCCCGGGCCCGCCAGTTTCCGGCAGGGCACAGCCTGGCCTTCGACCCCCGGAAGATCGCGATGCGGGCCGGCTATCTCAACGCGCCGCTGCCCTTCCTGTGGCTGCGCGCCCCCTATCTGCACAATGGCAGCGTGCCGAATCTGCGGGGGCTGATCGGTCTCGAGGATCGTCCGACCCGCTTCTGCCGGGGCCGGGCCGGCTACGACCCGGCGGCCGTAGGCCTGGCCGTGGTGGAGCCGGTCGACGGACATTGCCCGCCGCAGGCCGGGTTCCTGTTCGACACCGAGAAGCCCGGCAACTCCAACAAGGGCCACGAGTATCCCCCGCGCGACGCCGTTCCGCGGCCCGACCTCGAGGCGCTGCTCGCCTATCTGGGGACTCTGTGATGATCGCACGCCGCTTCGATCCGCTGCCCCTTGGCCTGGCCCTGCTCGCCCTCGGCCTGGGCGTGGCCATCGTCACCTTCGCGTCGATGACCGCCGACGACGTCAGCTACGCGCGGACGCGATGGACCGCGCTGCTGGCCATGGGGCTGGCCGCGCCGGCGATCGTCCTCGGCATGCTGGGACAGGCCCCGGGCCCATGGTGGCGCAGCTTCTGGACGGCCGGCCTCCTGGCCTATCTGCTGCATTTCTGGTGGGCGGTGTTCCGCAGCTACCACGGCGATTTCGCCGCCATCGCCGAGCGCCAGGGCTGGAACGCCTATACCAACTATCTCGCGACCGCCCTGTGGACCCTCGACGTCGCCCTGGCCTGGCTGCCGCTGCGGCCGGGATGGGGCGTGACGGCGGTCCGGGTGCTGAACTGGCTGCTGATCACAGCGAGCTTCATCGTGGCCTCGGCCATCTTCCGCAGTTGGCCGGACTCGATCCCGGGCTGGGCACTCGGCGCCCTGGTGGTGCTGACAGGCGCGGCCAGGATCTGCGGCTTCTTCAGAACGGCGGCGGTCCGCGCCCCGGCCGGTCAGTCGCCGCGCAGCGCGGGCTGATGACAGGACGCCAGCAGGCGGACGAGCTCCGCCTGACGGTTGGTGCCGGTCTTCTCGAAGACGCGCGTCAGATGCGTGCGGGCCGTGGTGGTGGCGATCGACAGCCGGTCGGCGACCGCCTGCAGGCCGTCGCCCTGGCCGACCTCGATCGCCAGCGCCGCCTCCGCCGCGGTCAGGCCGAACAGCTCCCGCAGGACCCCGACGGGCGTGTCGAGGGTCCGGTTCGGATCCGCCACGAACACCGCTGCCCGCTGCACACGCCCCTGCTGCCGAGACGTGGAAAGGTTCCGGATCGGGATCACCGTCAGGATCAGGGGACGAAGCCCGGACGGCCGGGAGACCTGCAGCCGGGCGGCCGCGGTGGCGGCGCGGACGGCGGCATCCGTGCTGGTCGGGCCGGTTCCGGCGGCCGCCGCCATGGCGATCGCCCGGCGCAGCCGGCGCGTCTCGTCGGCCCTCCCCGCGGCAAGGCCCGCGGGACCCGCGGACAGGCCGTCGGAGCGGGCCACGATGGCTTCCGCGGCACTGTTGAGGCGGACCGGCCGCGCCTGGTCGTCGACCAGGATCACCCCCAGATCGATCCGGTCGAGCACGGCGTCGGCATCGGCGGCGCGCAGATCCGCCTCTCCCAGGCGCTGGCGCAGCCTTAGGGCATTGATCAGATGGGGAACGACGGCCTGGAAGGCCGCGACGCCCCCGTCGGCGAAATCCCGGGCCTGCCGGGTGCGGCCGAACGCGATGATGCTGCGCTGGTTCGACGTGCTCTCCAGCTGGGCGAACGCTCCGTAGAACGCATCCTGGGGCCGCACGATCTCGTTATAGAATTCGGACCGGGCATAGTCGCTTTCGGACTGCATGTCGGAGATGCGGCGGGCCTGGCCGACGGCCATGGTCTCGATCCACGGCGGCAATGGGCCGGTTTCGAGGGCGGAGGAGAAGCGCGCGAGCAGGCCCGGATTGGCCATGACGCCGACCGACAGGTCGATCCGGCGCCCTGGCTGGTTTCCCGCCATCAGGAAGCCGCAGAGACCGCCGACGGCGGTCGCGGTGGAGTTCAGCGCCGGGGCCCAGTCGCCCGGAGACACCGCGGCATCATAGATCCGCTGCACGGCCTGCAGAATTGCATCTGCTCGATCCATTGCTCTCGGCCCAAGCCCCTCCGTCGCGCTCAAGAAAAATCATCGGGGACGGCACCTTCGGCGCGGGCTTATCGGTGATGCGATCGACGTTCCAAATGCCGCCTGGACAGGAATAGTCTTCGCCAGGGTCGAAGACTTGCCAAAACCGCGACCGGACGCGCCATCCAGTGTAATAAGGCACCATACCACTGCGGACCGTTTGCCCAAAGCGAGTCGTTTGCGGATCACAGCCGTGACGCGGCCGCCCCGGCGCTGCCCGGGCGGTCAAAGCGTGACGAGATCCCCGCTTTCGCGGGGAGGACGGATTTGGGGATTCCGGACAGGCCCCGCCAAGCGGGAGGGGCAACGCGAAGACGCTCGTTATCCTGTGGCTTCCGTCCCGTCAGCGCGCCAGCGCGGCGTCGACCGCCGTCGTCACCTCCGGCCCGGTCGGCTCGGCGGCGCTGGGGAAGGCGGCCAGCAGGGTGCCGTCGCGGCCGATCAGCAGCTTGTGGAAGTTCCATTTCGGCACCGCCGCCGCATCCTGCTGCGCCGCCCAGCGGTACAGCGGATGGGCGTCGGCGCCGGTCACCGGCTGCTTGGCCAGCATCGGGAAGTCGATGCCGAAGGTGGTCTCGCAGAATTCCTTGATCTGGCCTTCCGAGCCCGGCTCCTGCGCCCCGAAATCGTTCGACGGCACGCCGAGCAGCACGAAGCCGCCGTCGCGGTGCCGGGCCCACAGCTCCTGCAGGCCGGAATACTGCCGGGTGTAGCCGCAGAAGGAGGCGGTGTTGACCACCAGCACCACCTTGCCGGCGAAGGCGTCGGGGGCGAAGGCGCCGCCTTCCAGCTTCGGCAGCGGCACGGCGGACCAGTCGAGCGGCCGGGCCGCGGCGGGAGTCGCGATCATGATCAGCACCAGGGCGAGCAGTCGGGCCAGCATCGTGGGACCTCCGACGGGACGTCCCCACGCTGCCCCGCCGCGCCGCCGGGCGCAAGACCCTGATGCCCGTCGCGGACTCCCGTGGTAGGACGGGGCCGATCCCCCGGCGATGGAACCCCGCCCGTGCCCGAAACCGTCCTGCACCTGCACCCCGGCATGCCGGAGGCGTCGCTGCGCCCGATGCGCGAGCGCTACGACCTGATCGAGCATTCCCGCGCCAGCGCCGCCGCCGGCCTGCTCCCCGAGGCCGACCGCATCCGCGGCGTCGTGACCATCGGTGTGATCGGCATCGACCGGGCGCTGATCGAGCGGCTGCCGAAGCTCGGCATCATCGCCTGCTACGGCTCGGGCTATGAGCGGATCGACGTGGCCGCGGCGCGCGAGCGGGGCGTGGTCGTGACCAGCAACACCGGCGCCAACGCCGCCTGCGTCGCCGACATGGCGATGACCCTGCTGCTGGCCAGCGTGCGCCGGCTGGGCGAGGGCGACCGCTATCTCCGCGCCGGGCGCTGGACCCGCGCCGCCGCGCCGGCGGAGCTGATCTCGACCGGGCTGGGCGGCCGCCGCGTCGGCATCCTCGGCCTCGGCGCGATCGGCGAGAAGGTGGCGCGCCGCGCCGCCGCCTTCGACATGGAGGTAGCCTACCACAACCGCAAGCCGAAGCCGGGCGTGCCCTGGACCTATCATGCGACGCTGATGTCGCTGGCGGAATGGGCGGACATCCTGGTCGTCTCCTGCCGCTCGGACGAGAGCACCCGCGGCATCGTCAACCGGCCGGTGCTGGAGGCGCTGGGGCCGCGGGGCCATGTGATCAACATCGCCCGCGGCGAGGTGCTGGACGAGCCGGCGCTGATCGCGGCGCTGGAGGCCGGGACCATCGCCGGCGCCGGCCTCGACGGGTTCGAGCACGAGCCCGAGGTGCCGGAGGCGCTGAAGCGGCTGGAGAACGTGGTGCTGACGCCGCACATCGCCAGCCTGACCGAGGCCGCCCATCGCGAGATGTGCCGGATGACGATCGAGAGCCTGGACAATTTCTTCGCCGGCCGGCCGCTGCCCAACGCGGTGTGACGCCGGCGGCTCACGCCACCGGGATCGTGCCCCCGTCGATCACATGCTCGCTGCCATGGATCGCGGCGGCGCGGTCGGAGGCCAGGAACGCCACCAGCTCCGCCACCTCCTCCGGCCAGGCCGGGCGGCCGATCGGGATGCCGCCGAGCGACGCCATCAGCAGCTTGCGGGCGCCATCGGCGTCGATGCCGTTTCGGGCCGCCAGCTCTTCGATCAGCCCGGTGGCGCCGTCGGTCTGGACCCAGCCGGGCGCCACCCGGACGACGCGCACGCCCTTCGGCCCGACCTCCTTCGACAGCGCCTTGCTGTAGGCCGACAGTGCCGCCTTGGCTGCGGCATAGGCGATGGTGGCCTCCGGCAGCGGCAGGCGGCTCTGGATCGAGCCGAGATGGATGATCACGCCGGCGCCGCGGCCGAGCATGCCGGGCAGCAGCGCCCGATCCAGCCGCACCGCCGGCAGCAGGTTCAGGTCGAGCGCACGCTGCCATTCGCCGTCGTCCAGCACCGCGAAGCCGCCGGCCGGGGCCTTCGAGCCGCCGAGGACATGAACGACGATGTCGACGCCGCCGAGCCGGGCCCGCACCGCCTCGGTCACCGCGGTGCAGCCCTCGGCCTCGGTCAGGTCGGCGGTCACGAAGGGCTCGGATTCCTCCAGGTCGGCCGGCCGGCTGCGGGCGACAGCCAGGACATGAGCTCCGGCCCGGCGGAGCCGCGCCGCCACCGCGGCGCCGATGCCGCGGCCGCCGCCGGTCACCAGGGCACGCTTGCCCGCGAGCTCATGCGGATCGGCCGGGAAGGCAGGCCGCGCGGTCATCCGTGGATCTCCAGCGTCGCGATGCGGCCGTCCCTCAGCCCGAAGGCGTAGCGCAGATCGACCGGGCTGCCGGGGAACCGGCCCGAGACCCGGCCGGTGAGGACCGCGCCGCCCTCCGCCTCGGCGACGGCGATCGGTTCGACCGTGTACTGGTATTTCCGCTTCGACTCGGCCTTCCAGGCCAGGATGGCGTCGATGCCGCGGATGGTGCGGCCCTCGTCATGGACCACGGCATCGCCGGTGAAGCATGCCGCCAGCGCCGCGTCGTTCCCGGCGTTGTCGGCGGCGACATAGGCGGCGATGGGCTGGGGGAGCGTGAGCGTCATGGCAATCCTCGGGTCAGTTGCGGGACGCCGAGGATGGGAATAGGGTTTCGTGATGGCAAGTACGCACGAAAAAGTAATGTACTTACCCGAAGGTAAGCGCCCGGCCTATACCCCGGGCTCCGCCGCCGCGGGTGTCGAGCAGGCGCTGAAGGTCCTGGAGGGGCGCTGGAAGCTGGTGATCCTGTTCCACCTGTTCGGCGGCAGGCTGCTGCGCTTCTCGGAGCTGGAGCGCGCGATCCCGGCGATCTCGCAGAAGATGCTGGTCCAGCAGCTGCGGCAGATGGAGGCGGACGGGATCGTCCGCCGCATCGTCCACCACCAGGTGCCGCCCAAGGTGGAATACGCTCTGACCGACTGGGGCCAGGCGCTGTGTCCGGCGCTGGACGCGATCCTGACCTGGGCCGAGCAGCGGCCGGCCACGCCCGCCGAGCCCGAAAGCTGAGCAGGGGAGCCGGACCATGGATGCGCTGACCGGGGTGAAGGCCTGCGTCTTCGATGCCTATGGCACGCTGTTCGACACCGCCTCGGCGGCCCGCCGCAGCGCCGACCTCCTGGGCGACAAGGCCGGCCCGCTGGCGGCGCTGTGGCGCGAGAAGCAGCTGGCCTACACCTGGCTGCGGGCGGTGCAGGGCCGCCACGCCGATTTCTGGCAGGTGACCGGCGACGCGCTGGACTTCGCGCTGGAGGCCCTGGCAATCGGCCGATCCGGTCTGCGCGACCGGCTGATGCAGCTGTACCTGACGCTCGACCCCTATCCGGAGGTGCCGGAGGTGCTGCGCCGTTTGCGCGCCGCCGGGCTGAAGACGGCGATCCTGTCGAACGGCACGCCGCACATGATCGAAGCACTGGTCGCCGGGGCCGGTCTGCAGGGGCAGTTCGACGCGCTGCTGTCGGTGGAGCAGGCCGGCGCCTACAAGCCGCATGCGCGCGTCTACCAGCTGGCGCTCGACGCCCTCGGCCTGCCGGCCCGGGCGATCGCCTTCCAGTCCTCGAACGGCTGGGACGCCTATGGCGCCTCGGCCTTCGGGATGCAGGTGGTCTGGTGCAACCGCAGCCGCCAGCCACGGGAGCGCCTTCCCGGCGCGCCGGACCGCGAGGTCGACACGCTCGCGGCGCTGCCTGGCCTGGTCGGCGCGTGACCGCCGGCTACGAGCCGCACTCCTCGGCGTAGCTCTTCTGCTCCTCGCCGACGGTGTTCTGGAAGTCCTGCAGGTCCGCATCGCTGAAGCGGAGGTCGGCCTGGCAGGTCTTGTACAGGTCGCCCAGCTTCACATAGGCGTCGATCAGGCTCTTATGCGCGGCGCATTTCTCCGCCTGCGGCGCCATCAGGCTCTTCAGCCTGGCGGATTGCAGCGGCGGAATGGCCTTCGACTGCGCCATGAAATCCTCGCCGCAGCCGGCGAAGGCGGGCACGGCCAGCAGCGGCACCAGGGCCGCGGCAAGAAGGAACGGCTTCACGGAATGCGTCTCCCCACGCTTTCGAGATCCCGCGCCGGGCCATGACCCTGCGGGCGGCGAGAGAACCCCGTCCCGCCGCTATTCGTTCCGCCGGGGCCGATAGCGCCGCTAGCCCTTCGCCGGGCCGGTCGAGGCGCGCAGCACCAGCTCGGTGCCGAAATGGATCTCCTGGCGGCCGCGCGGATCGATCAGCAGCTCCGCCGCCGCCCGCCCCTTCTCGACCAGAGGCTGGCGGATGGTGGTCAAGGGGGGCCGGGAGGTCGCGGCCGCGGCGATGTCGTCGAATCCGATCACCGAGACGTCGCCCGGCACCGACAGGCCCTGCCGCGCCAGCCAGTCCATCGCCCAGAGCGCCAGCCGGTCGCAGGTGGCGAGGATCGCGGTCATGCCCGGCTGGCGCCGCATCAGCCGCGGCATGCTGCGCTCGATCGACTCGGCCTCGAACAGGCATTCCTCGATCGCCACCCGCCCGGCCGGGATGCCGGCTTCGGCCAGCACGTCGAGATAGCCGTAGAGCCGCTGCTGGCAGGCGGCGTAGATCGAGTCGCGGATCCGGCGCGGCGACACCGCGCCCTCGCGCGAATCCGGCATCAGCTCCATCGACAGCACGCCGATGCGGCGGTGGCTCAGCCCGAGCAGGTGGCGGGCCGCGGCCTCGGCGCCGGTGCGGTCGGCGACGGTGACGGTGCGGCAGCCCTCGACCAGCGGCTGGTCGACCGTCACCACCGGCAGGCCGCGGCTGCGGATGATGTCGAGGACGCCCGGCTCCTCCTCCATGCAGTACATGATGAAGCCGTCGACCGCGGCCGAGGCGAGGGCCTTGCGCGCCGCCTCCACATCCGAGGCGGCGTAGACCGAGATGCCGCGCCCGGTCTCGTCGCACACCGCGGCGACGCCCTGGATCAGGGCCAGCGCCGCCGGGTCGCCGAAGGCGTAGCCCAGCCCCTCCGGAATCATCACCGCGACGGTGCCGATCTGGCCGGTGCGCAGCATGCGGGCCAGCGGGTCCGGCCCCTGGTAGCCGAGCGCCTCGGCCGCTTCCATCACCTTGGCGCGGATCGCGTCGCTGACCCGCTCGGGATGGTTGAAGACGTTGGAGACGGTGCCCTGCGCCACCCCCGCTGCGGCGGCGATGTCGCGCAGGCGGGCCTTGGGCTTGGCGGGGACGGCATCCTCGGGCATGGCTCCACCCTAGCCGCGATCTTGAACCGATTCAAAAACTCCTTGACGGCAGGCTCGGGCGGGGTGATTATGAATCGATTCAAAAAATCGATTCAAAGGAGGCCGTCATGATGCTCATGACCGGGTTCCCGCTGGTCGGCCATCTGATGCAGATCAGGCTGGGCGGGCGGTTCCGCCACTTGCCGCCGTCGGTGGCGGCGGAGCTGGAGGCGTTCGCCGCGGAGCAGGAGGCCGCAGCGCCGAAGCCGACCGCAGCGGCCGGGCCGGACGAAGACGGATGCCGGCCGCCTCCGCTGCGGGTCGCCCCGCGGCTGCGGCTGCGGGAAGCCTGCTGACGCCGGGCCCGTCCCGGTGCCGGCAGGCGCCCGTCTCATCGGCGGGGCAGGGTGCCGCCGCCCGCAGATGGCGGTCGAAGAACGCGAGAACGGCCGCGTTGAACTGCCGGTGGAACGCCACGCGATCGAAGCCGTCCGCATCGGCGCAGACCTCCGGCTCGCCGAAATCGGCGACCGCCTTGGCGAGCGCGGCGCCGCACGGCGCCAGGAAGGCGAAATGGCCGGCCCCGGGCACCACCCGGTACTCCGGCTTCGCCGGCAGGCCCCGGTCGACCGCCGCCGCGTCGCGGGGCAACACGCCGTCGCCGCCATGCTCGGACGCCCAGATCTGGACCGGGACCGCCACATCCGCCAGGCCGCCCGGCGTGAAGGTGAAGCCGAGCGCCGGGTCGGCGATCACGGCGGCCTTGATCCGGGCGTCGCGGGCGAGCGGTTCGGCCAGGGCGGCGCCGTCGCGGATCTGCTCGCACCAGCGGTTGCCGGGATAGGTCGGGCAGTTCGAGAGGATCATCCGGAAATCCGGAGTTCCGCCGACGGCCGCCAGCACCGTATAGCCGCCCCTGGAGAAGCCGAAGGCGCCGATCCGGTCCGGATCGATGCGCGAGGACTCAGGCCAGTCGGCGAGCATGTGGTCGACCAGCCGCCTGATGTCCTGCGGCCGCTCGATCATGGCGGCGATGTCTCCCGGGCGCCGGATCTTCGACTGGCCGCTGTCCAGCGGGTGGTTGATCGCGGCGACGATGAAGCCGGCATCGGCCAGCGCCTCGGCGGTGTCGTGGTGCCCCCCGAACCAGCCGCCGACGCCGTGCGACATCACCACGAGCGGGTGGCCGCTGCCGGTGACGGGGCAGTCCCGCGCCGCCGTCACGCTGAGCGGGCCGAAGCCGATCTCCGCCGGGACGGCGGCGCAGGGATACCAGACCCCGCCCGTCAGGGCCGGCCTGTCGCCGCGAGCCGGTATGTCGATCAGCGTCAGGCCGGCCGCGCCGGCACCGGTTGCGGCCAGCGCGACAGCGGCGGCGGCCAGAATCGTGACAATGGATCTCATGGTCGTCCCCCCATTCACGGCGAAGGCCGTGTGACGGGGGAACCAGCAAGACCCATGCCGCGGCGAGAGGCCCTGATTCCCCAGGGGCCTCACGGAAACGCGGCGAATATTCCGCCGATGATCAGCAGGATCCGCCGAACGGGTGCCGCCGTCCGGCGATGACGGCTAGCTGCGCTTGCCCGTCACCAGGCCGGCGCGGCGCAGGGCTTCGGCCATGGCGCCGTCCGGCTCCGGCGCAGGCGCGCGGGGCTTCTGCGGCTGCTGCGGCTTCGGCTGGGCCGGGCGCTGCGATCCGGCGTCCTGGCCCGGACGGCCGTGGCGCGGCTGGCCCTGCGGCTGGTGCCGCGGCCGATCGTCCCGCCGGCCGTCGTGCCGCCCGCCGGCAGCGCCGTTCTCGCGGCGCGCCGGGCGGGACTGGCCGTCGTCGTCGAGGCGCATGGTCAGGCCGATGCGCTTGCGCTGCACATCCACCTCCAGCACCTTGACCTTCACCACGTCGCCCGGCTTGGCCACCGTGCGCGGGTCCTTCACGAAGGTCTTGGACATGGCCGAGATGTGCACCAGCCCGTCCTGGTGCACGCCGATGTCGACGAAGGCGCCGAAGGCCGCGACGTTGGTGACCACGCCTTCCAGCACCATGCCGGGCTGCAGGTCGGTCAGCTTCTCGACGCCGTCCTTGAAGCTGGCGGTCTTGAAGGCCGGGCGCGGGTCGCGGCCCGGCTTCTCCAGCTCGCGCAGGATGTCGGTCACCGTCGGCACGCCGAAGGTCTCGTCGGTGAAGCGCTCCGGCTCCAGCCCGCGCAGGGTGGCGCTGTCGCCGATCAGCGCCTTGATCTCGCCGCCCGTGGCCTCGATGATCCGGCGCACCACCGGATAGGCCTCCGGATGCACGCCCGAGGCGTCGAGCGGGTCGTCGCCGTTCGGGATGCGCAGGAAGCCGGCGCATTGCTCGAACGCCTTGGGCCCGAGCCGCGGCACGTCCTTCAAGGCCGCGCGGCTGCGGAACGGGCCGTTGGCGTCGCGGTGCTGCACGATGTTCTGGGCCAGCCCCTCGCCGACGCCCGAGACCCGGGCCAGGAGCGGCGCCGAGGCGGTGTTGAGGTCGACCCCGACCGCGTTCACGCAGTCCTCGACCACGGCGTCGAGCGAGCGCGACAGCTTGGTCTCGCTGAGGTCGTGCTGGTACTGGCCGACGCCGATCGACTTCGGGTCGATCTTCACCAGCTCGGCCAGCGGATCCTGCAGCCGGCGGGCGATCGACACCGCGCCGCGCAGCGACACGTCGAGCTCCGGCAACTCCTGCGAGGCGTAGGCGGAGGCGGAGTAGACCGAGGCGCCGGCCTCCGACACCACCGCCTTGGTCAGCTTCAGCTCCGGGTGGCGCTTGATCAGGTCGGCGGCCAGCCTGTCGGTCTCGCGCGATGCCGTGCCGTTGCCGATGGCGACCAGGTCGACGGCGTGGGCCTTGGCGAGCTCGGCCAAAGTGGCGATCGATTCGTCCCAGCGCTTCTGCGGCTCATGCGGGTAGATCGCGGTGGTGGCGACGACCTTTCCGGTGGCGTCGACCACGGCGACCTTCACCCCCGTGCGGAAGCCCGGGTCGAGCCCCATGGTGGCGCGGGTGCCGGCCGGCGCCGCCAGCAGCAGGTCGCGCAGATTGCCGGCGAAGACCTTCACCGCCTCCTCCTCCGCCGCCTGCCACAGGCGCAGCCGGAGGTCGATGTCGAGATGCACCAGGATCTTGGTGCGCCAGGCCCAGCGCACCGTCTCCATCAGCCAGGCGTCGCCCGGCCGGCCCTGGTCGGCGATGCCGAAGCGGCGGGCGATGCGCTGCTCGTACAGGCCGGGCGCCTTTCGGTCCGCCGAGTCGGGCAGCTCCTCCGGCTCCAGCGTCAGCGACAGCACCTCCTCCTTCTCGCCCCGGAACAGGGCCAGGATGCGGTGCGAGGGCAGCTTCGTGAGCTTCTCGCCATAGTCGAAATAGTCGGAGAACTTGGCGCCCGCCTGCTCCTTGCCCTCGCGCACCTTCGATACCAGCCGGCCGCGGGTCCACGCCTCCTCGCGCAGGGCGCCGATCAGGTCGGCATCCTCGCCGAAGCGCTCGACCAGGATCGACCGGGCGCCGTCCAGCGCCGCGGCGGCATCGGCCACGCCCTTCTCCGCGTCGACGAAGGCGGCCGCGGCCTCCTGCGGGTCGCGGCTGGGATCCGACAGCAGCGAGTCGGCCAGCGGCTCCAGCCCGGCCTCGCGGGCGATCATCGCTTTGGTCCGGCGCTTCGGCTTGTAGGGCAGGTAGATGTCCTCGAGCCGGGCCTTGGTGTCGGCCGCCTCGATCTGGGCGCGCAGCGCGTCGTCCAGCTTCCCTTGCTCCGCGATGCTGTCGAGGATCGTCTTCCGGCGCTCCTCCAGCTCGCGCAGATAGCGCAGCCGCTCGTCCAGCGTGCGCAGCTGGGCGTCGTCCAGCCCGCCCGTCGCCTCCTTGCGGTAGCGGGCGACGAAGGGAACGGTCGCGCCGCCGTCGAGCAGCTCGACCGCGGCCGCGACCTGGGCCTCGCGCACGGAGAGCTCGTCGGCGATGCGCTGGCTGATGGAGATCATCGAACGACCGGAGATGTTGTGATGAGAAACCGGAAGGGGCTGCTTCTACCGCGCCGCTGCTGTCCAGGTCAAAACCGCCGGCGGCCGCCTTGTCTCCGCCCGGCTGCCATGATACTCAACTTCTCGCTTAAGCAATAACGCCGCACCGGGAGGGAACGCCATGGGCGAACGATCCTTGCGGCACGGGAGCTTCACCGCCGAGCGCCGCTTCGGCGCGCCGCCGGCCCGCCCATCGAGGAGGCTGTCGCGATGAAACTGTATCTCGCCCCCGGCGCCTGCAGCCTGGCCGACCACATCGCCCTGCACGAGGCCGGGCTGGAGTTCGAGCGGATCCGCGTCGACATCCCGACCCGGCGGACCGAATCGGGCGACGATTTCACCAAGGTCAACCCGAAGGGCTACATCCCGGCGCTGGTGCTGGACGACGGCACGGTGCTGACCGAGAACGCCGCGATCCTGACCTGGGTGGCCGAGCGCGCGCCGCAGCTGGCACCGGGCGGCGAGCTGGGCCGCGTCCGGCTGGCCGAGATGCTGAGCTTCATCGGCGCCGAGCTGCACAAGCTGCTGATCCGGTCGATCTTCCCGATCAGCGACCAGGAGAAGGAGATCGTCGACGGGGTGGCGGCGCAGCGCTTCGCCTACATCGCCGAGCGGCTGCCCGGCGACTATCTGTTCGGCCGGGAGATGAGCGTCGCCGACGCCTATCTCTACGTCATGCTGCGCTGGGCCAGGGACCTGAAGCTGCCGTTGCCGGACCCGCTGCCGGCCTATCTCGACCGGGTGGAGGCCCGGCCGGCGGTGCAGCTGGCGCTGCGGCACGAGGGGCTGATCTGACGCCGGCGGCCCGGCGCCGGGGGCCGCGCCCCGGGCCGATCAGCCGGCCGCACCGCACAGCGAGGGAGAACGCCATGACGGACCGCCGAGCCGAGTCTCCATCGGCGGCGCATCGGGACGGGCGCTGGCTGGCGCTGGCCGTGCTGTGCCTCGGCGTGCTGATGATCGTGCTGGACACGACCGTGGTGAACGTGGCCCTGCCCTCGATCAAGGCGGATCTCGGCTTCACCGAATCGGCCCTCGCCTGGGTGGTGAACGGCTACATGCTGACCTTCGGCGGCTTCCTGCTGCTGGGCGGCCGGCTGGGCGACCTGTTCGGCCACCGCCGGCTGTTTCTGATCGGCCTCGCCGGGTTCACCCTGGCGTCGCTGGCCTGCGGCCTGTCCGGCAGCCAGGGCGTCCTGGTCGCCGCCCGGGCGGTGCAGGGGCTGGGCGGCGCCGTCGTCTCCGCCGTCGCGCTGTCGCTGATCATGGACCTGTTCACCGAGCCGGCGGATAGAGCCAAGGCGATGGGCGTCTACGGCTTCGTCGCCGCCGGCGGCGGCAGCATCGGCGTGCTGCTGGGCGGCCTCCTGACCGGCTGGCTGAGCTGGCACTGGATCTTCCTGATCAACCTGCCGATCGGCGCCGCGGTCTTCGCCCTGTCGCTCATGCTGCTGCCGGCGGGCGGCCGCAACGAGGCGGCCCGGCATCTCGACATCGCCGGAGCGGTGACCGTGACCGCGGCGATGATGCTGGCGGTCTACGCCGTCGTGAACGGCAACGAGGTGGGCTGGACCTCCCCCCGGACGCTCGGCCTGCTGGCCGCGGCCGTGGTCCTGCTGATCGCGTTCCTGGCGATCGAGACCCGGGTGGCCGTGCCCCTGATGCCGCTGGGCCTGTTCCGCCGGCACAGCCTGGCCGTCGCCAGCGTCATCGGCATGCTGTGGGCCGCCGCGATGTTCGCTTGGTTCTTCCTGTCGGCCCTCTACATGCAGCAGGTGCTGGACTACGGTCCGATGGAGGTCGGCCTCGCCTTCCTGCCGGCCAATCTGATCATGGCGGCCTTCTCGCTCGGCCTTTCTGCCAGGCTCGTGATGCGCTTCGGCATCCGCCTGCCGATCGTGATCGGGCTGCTGCTGGCCGCGGCCGGTCTGGCGCTGTTCGCCTGGGCCCCGGTGGAGGGCCGCTTCGCCCTGCATGTGCTGCCCGGCATGCTGCTGCTCGGCCTCGGCTGCGGCATGGCGCTGAACCCGGTGCTGCTGGCGGCGATGAGCGAGGTGGCGCCGACCGATTCCGGCCTCGCCTCCGGCATGGTCAACACCGCCTTCATGATGGGCGGGGCGCTGGGTCTGGCCATCCTGGCCAGCCTGGCGGCATCGCGCACCGGCGGGCTGCTGGCGGCCGGCGCCGGGACGCCGGCGGCGCTGGTCGGCGGCTATCAGGCCGCCTTCCTGGCCGGGGCCTGCTTCGCCGCGCTGGCGGCGGTGCTGGGCGCGGTGCTGCTACGCACGCCGCCCGCGGCGGAAACATCGCGCGAGGCCGAGCCGGCCGCCTCTTAGGCCCCTTGCCGCACTGTGCCGCCGCGCCCGGGTTGCTATAGTCCCGGATCCGATCCGGAGGACCCGCGATGTCCGTTCCCGTGCTGCATCTGTGCTGCGGCGACAGCGCCGCCGAGGTGATCCGCGCCGGGCTGGCCCTGCCCGAAACCGCGGTGCAGATCCTGCGCGACGACCTGGCGGTGGGGCCGCTGGGCGATGTCGACAGCGACCGGCCCGACGCCCGAGCCGCCTTCTGGCACGCGGTGTTCCCGGACGAGGACCGCAAGGCGATCGAGACCGGCGGGGCGTTCGTCGACCAGCTGGCGGCGGAGGCGGCGGCGCTGCGGGACCTGCCGGAGGCGGCCGAGGCCTTCGTCATCTGGCACGGCAACGGCGCCGCCGAGCAGCTGATGCTGCGCCGGGCGCTGTGGGCGCTGCGCGACGCCGCGCTGCCGGTGCGGGAGGTCGCGGTCGCGCCGGACGATCGCCGCGGCGACGGCATGACCGCCGTGGCGATGCTGGAGCGGCGGCGCGTGCCGGCGGCCGAGGCGGGCGGACGCCCCGTGCCGGCGGACCGGCGGGCGGCGCTGGCGGCGGAGTGGGAGCGGCTGCGCGCCGACAGCGGCGGCCTGCGCCACCACCGCGACGGCACCATCACCACCCACCCGATCGACGCGCATGACCCGGAGATCCTGGCGGCGGTCGGCGATGACTGGATGCCGGCCGGCCGCGCGGTCGGCCGGCCGATGGGCACGATCACCGGCTTCTTCGCCACCGACGCCTTCTGCTTCTGGCGGCTGCGCCAGCTGGCGGCGCAGGGCAAGGTGGAGATCCGGGGCGACATCTCGGCGATCCGCCGCTGCGAGGCGCGGCGAGCCTGATCGACGACGGCGGATGACGGAAGGACGACCGATGGAACTCGACCGCAACCGGTTCAAGGCGGCGCTGGCCGCGGGGCAGACCCAGATCGGGCTGTGGAGCAGCCTGTGCAGCAACATCGTCGCAGAGATCGTCGCCGACAGCGGCTTCGACTGGATCCTGTTCGACACCGAGCATTCGCCGAACGACCTGCCGGGCCTGCTGTCGCAGCTGCAGGCGGCGGCGCGCGGCACGGCCACGGGCATCGTGCGGCCGGCCTGGAACGACCCGGTGCTGATCAAGCGCATCCTCGACATCGGCGCCCAGGCCCTCTTGATCCCCTTCGTCCAGAACGCCGAGGAGGCGCGCCGCGCCGTGGCCGCCTGCCGCTATCCGCCGGCCGGCATCCGCGGCATCACCACCAGCGGCCGCGGCAGCCATTACGGCCGGGTGACGGACTATCTGAAGACGGCCGACTCGGAGATCTGCGTGCTGGTGCAGGTCGAGACCGGCGAGGCGCTGGCGCGGATCGAGGAGATCGCCTCTGTCGACGGCGTCGACGGCGTGTTCATCGGCCCGTCCGACCTGTCGGCCTCGCTGGGCCATATCGGCAATTCCCAGCACCCGGAGGTGCAGGCCGCGATCCAGGACGCGGCCCGGCGCCTGGCCGCGATCGGCAAGCCGGCCGGGATTCTCACCTCCGTCGAGGCCGAGGCCCGGCGCTATCTCGACTGGGGCTACCGCTTCGTCGCCGTCGGCACCGATCTCGGCCTCCTGGCCCGCAACGCCGACGCGCTGGCCCGTGGCTTCAAGGGCTGAATACGGGCACCATGTCGCAGACCGGCCGGGTTTGCGCCCGGCCGCGGCCGTGATATCCCGGCCGGGACGAAGGGGGAGCACTGGCACGTGCGCTTGAGATGGGCACGGAAACGGGCATCGTGGGTCGCGCTCGGCGCGGCCTATCTGCTGTTCGTCCAGGCCATCCTCGGCGGCCTCGCCATCGGCGCCAGCGCCGCGCCGGCGGCATTCGACCCGCTCTCCGCCCTCTGCCGCACCGATGACGGGACGGTCCCCGCCCGCCAGGACCTGCCGGCCGGCCATCCGCACCTGCCCGATTGCTGCACCACCGGCTGCAGCATGTTCAGCGGCGCGCCGGTGCCGGCCTTCGTCGCGGTGCTGCTGGTGCCGCATCTGGCCGGCCGGACCGAGCCCGCGCCCCTGCCCCTGGCCCCGGTCGCGGCCGCGCCGCAGCGGTCGCCGGCCAACCCGCGAGCACCCCCCGCCCAGGCCTGATCCAGCCGGGCCCGCCGCCGGCGGGTCCAAGTCGGTTCACGGCCGGATCCCGGCGCCAGAGACGCGCCGCCCGGCCCAGCCTGGAGCAGATCCCATGTCCCTGTCCGCGATGGCGCGCCTGCGCCCTGCCGTTGTCGCCGCCGCCCTGGCCCTGCTGGCCCTCGGCCCGGCCGCCGCGCACGAGTTCAAGTCCGGTCCGATCGAGGTGGTCCACCCCTGGGCCCGGGCCACGCCGCCGGCCGCGAAGGTCGGCGGCGGCTATGCCGAGATCCGCAACGACGGGCCGGAGCCGGACCGGCTGGTCTCGGTCACCGCCGAGGTCGCCGGCCGGGTCGAGATCCACGAGATGGCCGTCAAGGACGGCGTCATGACCATGCGGCCGGTCGAGGGCGGCGTGCCCGTTCCGGCCAACGGCAGCGCCGCCCTGGCGCCCGGCGGCTACCACCTGATGCTGCTGGAGCTGAAGCGGCCGCTGAAGGCGGGCGAGAGCTTCGCCGGCACGATGACCTTCGAGAAGGCCGGCACCGTCGCCGTCACCTTCGACGTCCAGGCCATCGGCTCGACCGGGGCGGGGCATTGAGATGCGCCCCCGCATCCTGGTGCCGGTGCTGCTGGCCGTCGCCGCCATCCTGGTGGGGGGCGCCGGCTTCCTGCTGGTCTATTCCAAGGACCCGGCGACCCGGCCGGTGGTGTCCGGCGCGCTGCCGGGCGGCCCGTTCCGGCTGACCGACCAGACCGGGGCGACGCTGAGCGACGCCGACCTGAAGGGCCGGCCCTTCGCCGTGTTCTTCGGCTTCACCCATTGCCCGGAGATCTGCCCCACCACGCTGTGGGAGATGTCGCAGGCGCTCGAGGCCCTGGGCCCCGACGCCGACCGGCTGCGCGTGCTGTTCGTGACCGTCGACCCGGAGCGCGACCGGCCGGAGATGCTGCGGGACTACCTGCAGTCTTTCGATCGCCGCATCACCGGGCTGACCGGCACGCCGGACGAGATCGCGGCCGTGGCCAAGTCCTACCGGGTGTACTGGCGCAAGGTGCCGACCGGCGACGGCGACTACACCATGGACCATTCGGCCATGGTCTATCTGATGGATGCCGAGGGCCGCTTCACCGACACCATCGCCTACGGCACGCCCGAGCCGGAGCGGCTGGCCGCGCTGCGCCGCCTGATCGCCGGCGCCTGACCCCATTCCCCTTTTCGACCGTCGCCGGCCGGGCCGGCGACCTGGAGACGCATCATGCTGAAGTCGTTCATTCCGGCGTTTGCGCTGGTGGCCCTCGCCGCCGCCCCCGCCTTCGCCCATGTCACGCTGGAGACGCAGGAGGCGCCGGTCGGCGCCACCTACAAGGCGGTGCTGCGCGTGCCGCACGGCTGCGAGGGCTCGCCCACCGTCAGGATCCGCGTCCAGATCCCCGAGGGGGTGATCGCGGTCAAGCCGATGCCCAAGCCCGGCTGGACCCTGGAGACGGTGAAGGGCAAATACGCCGCGTCCTACGACTATTACGGCACGCCCACGAGCGAGGGCGTGAAGGAGGTGGTGTGGAGCGGCGGCAGGCTGCCGGACGAATTCTACGACGAGTTCGTCTTCCGCGGCTATCTGACCGCCGGGCTGACGCCGGGGGCGCATCTGTACTTCCCGGTGGTGCAGGAATGCGAGGCGGGGGTCGACCGCTGGATCGAGATCCCGGCCGAAGGCAAGGACGCCGACGACTACGAGACCCCGGCGCCGGGCCTCAAGCTGCTGCCGAAGAGGTGACCTGTAGAGCCTCCGAAGTGGCCAGACCTCGCCCGACCATAGGGTTGCCTCTCCCGCTTGCGGGAGAGGTCGGAGCCGCGCCAGCGGCTCCGGGTGAGGGGCGTTTGTCGAGGCCTGGGCCAGCCCTCACCCGGGCTCGCTGCGCGAGCCCGACCTCTCCCGCCAGGCGGGAGAGGCAATCGGAGCGCTACCTCGCCTGGCTGGTGCTGCTGCTCGCCCTCCTCGCCCCGCAGGCGGCGCTGGCCCACGCCTCGCTGGTGCAGGCCGAGCCGGCGGAGAATGCGGTGCTGGCGGCGGCGCCGGACGGCTTCCGCCTGGGCTTCAACGAGCCGGTGTCGCCCCTGGTGCTGCGGCTGATCCGGCCGGACGGCACCGCCGTGACGCTGGCCGACGCCCGGCTGGAGGATGCGACGCTGGTGATCCCGGCGCCGCCCGGCCTCGGAAACGGCACCCATGTGCTGAGCTGGCGCGTGGTGTCGGAGGACGGGCACCCGGTCGGCGGCTCCATCGTGTTCTCGATCGGCGCGCCCGGCGCGGCACCGCCCCAGGCGGCGGACACCGCGGACCGGCCGGTGCAGGCCGCGATCTGGCTGGTCCGGATCGCCCTCTATGCCGCGCTGTTCCTCGGCGTCGGCGCGGTGGCGTTCCGGGCCTGGGTCGCGCCCCTGCCGCGCGGCGCCGCCCGCGCCGCCGTGGTGCTGATGCTGCTGGGCTTGGCGGCGGCGCCGCTGTCGGTCGGGCTGCAGGGGCTGGACGCGCTGGAGATGCCGCTGGCGGGGCTGGGCCGGCGCATCGCCTGGGCCACCGGCTGCAGCACCAGCTACGGCGCCACCGCCGCCCTGGCGGCCCTGGCCATGGCGCTCGGCCTCGCGGCGCTGGCGCTGCGCCGCGGCCGGGCCGCGGCGGCGGCCGCGCTGCTGGCCCTGGCCGCGACCGGGACGGCGCTGGCCGCCAGCGGCCATGCCGGCGCGGCCGCGCCGCAGGCCCTGACCCGTCCGGCCGTGTTCCTGCACGCCGTCGGCATCGCCGCCTGGGCCGGGGCGCTGCTGCCGCTGGGGCTGCATCTGCGCGCCGGCGGGCCGGACGCCGCGGCGGCGCTGCGCCGCTTCTCCGCCCTCATCCCCTTCGCCGTCCTGCCGCTGGCGGCGGCCGGCATCCTGCTGGCCGTGATCCAGCTCGGCCGTGTCTCGGCCCTGTGGCCCACCGCCTATGGCTGCGTCTTCCTCGTCAAGCTGGCGCTGCTGCTGGCGCTGTTCGGCCTGGCCGCGCTGAACCGCTGGCGCCTGACCGCCCCGGCCGAGGCCGGCGACGGCCGGGCCGCCCGGCACCTGGCCCGCTCGGCCGCGGTCGAGACGGCGCTGGTGCTGGCGATCTTCGCCGCGGCCGCGGCCTGGCGCTTCACCCCGCCGCCGCGCGCCCTGGCGGAGGCCGAGGCCCGGCCGGCCGCGATCCACATCCACACCGCCCCGGCGATGGCCGACCTGACCGTCACCCCCGGCCGGGCCGGCCCGGTCACGGCCTCGATCGTGGTGATGACCGGCGATTTCGGGCCGCTGGACGCCAAGGAGGTGACGCTGGTGCTGTCCAACCCCGGCGCCGGGATCGAGCCGATCCGGCGCAAGGCGGCCAGGGCCGGCGACGGCAGCTGGCGGGTCGACGGGCTGGTGGTCCCGGTGCCGGGCCGCTGGACCGCGCGGATCGACGTGCTGATCTCGGATTTCGAGATCGCGAAGCTGGAGGATATGATCGACATCCGCCCCTAAGGGGGCCCGACCAGCCGCATCAGCCAGATGCCCAGGGCGAGCCAGGGGCCGAAGGCGATGGCCGTGTCCCGCGCCACCGGCCCGCGGGCGGAGACGAGCACGGCCAGCAGCGCCGCGCCGGCCCCGGCCAGCACCACCCAGGGCAAAGCCTGCCAGCCGAGCCAGGCGCCGCCGGCCGCCAGCAGCTTGGCGTCGCCGAGGCCGAGCCCGTCGCGCCCGCGCAGCCGGCGATAGGCGACGGCGAGGCCGGCGAAGAGGAGATGGCCGACGGCCGTGCCGACCGCCCGGTCCGGCAGCGCCGCGCCCGGCTCGAACAGCGCCGCCAGCAGGCCGGCCAGGGCCAGCGGCAGGGTCAGCATGTCCGGCAGCAGCCCGGTGCGGCGGTCGATGGCGCCGAGCAGCAGCAGCCCCCAGCCGAGCAGGCAGGTGCCGGGCATCAGGGCCGCGTCGCCGGCCAGCGCCGCGAGCGCGATGCCGATCGCCGCCAGCTCGATCACCGGATGGGCCGGGTCGATCGTGCCGCCGCACATGCGGCAGCGGCCGCGCAGGGCGATCCAGCTGAGCACCGGCACCAGGTCGCGCAGCCCCAGCGGCTGCCGGCAATGGTCACAGCGCGAACGACCGACCAGCAGGCCGCGGACGTCGTCCGGCAGGCGGTGCGCCGCGGCGGCGAGGAAGCTGCCGACGATCGGCGAGACCGCGACGAGCCCGACCTGGATCGGGGTCACGTCACAGCTGGCGCGGCCGGGTGGTGGTGGTGCGCGGCCGCAGCGCCTCCATGCGCGAGCGCAGCTCCTCCGCGATGGCGGCCGCGTCGGCCGCGTTGCGGATCACCCGCGGGGTGATGAAGACGACCAGCTCGGTCCGGTCGCGGCTGCTGCTGGTGGAGGAGAACAGGTTGCCGAGCAGCGGGATGTCCTGCAGCACCGGCACGCCGCCGCGCCCGTTCTGCTGGTTCTCCTGGATCAGCCCGCCCAGCACCACGGTCTGGCCGTTGGCGACCGAGACGATCGAGCCGATGCGGCGGGTCGAGATCGTCGGCGCCAGCGCGTCGGCCTCGGTGGAGGCGGCGTCGTTGACGATGCTCGACACCTCCTGCTGCACGTCCATGCTGACGTCGCTGTTGGAGTTGATCCGCGGCGTCACCTTCAGGATCACGCCGGTGTCCTTGTATTCGATGTTGCTGATCACCGGCGAATCGGCGTTGACGGTCGACTGGCTCTGCTGCGTCCGCACCGGCACCTGGTTGCCGACCTGCAGCCGCGCGGTCTGGTTGTTCAGCACCGACAGGGTCGGGGCCGAGACCACCCGGACATTGGTGATCGACGACAGCGCGTTGAGAACGACCCGGGCACCGCCGGTGGAGACCGCCAGATTGAGACCGGAGCCGGCCTGCGGCAGCGGGGCGCCGAGTATTCCGGACGGCGAGCTGCCGGGGTCCCGGGTGGTGAAGCCGGCGGCGCCGAAGCCGGTCTCGAGATAGTACTGGACGCCGTATTGCAGCCGGTCGTTCAGCGTCACCTCGGCGATCGTCGCCTCGATCACCACCTGCAGCGGGCTGGCGTCGATCGCGCGCAGGGCCGATTCGATCAGCCGGAACGCGGCCGGCCGGGCGCGGATCAGGAGGGCATTCTTGTCCCGGTCCGGCACCACCCGCACCTCGCCCAGCTTGTCGAGCCTGAACACCGCCGCCTTGCCGGCCTGGGAGCCGGCGAGGCCGAGGATCGAGGCGTCGCCGTCCTTCTGCTGGGCGTTGAAGTCGATCGGCGCGAATTGCGACGTGGTTCCCGTGCCCGATTGCCCCGGCGTGGTCTGGCCGGTGGTGCCCTGGGCGCCGGTGCCGGCGGCGTTGGCCTGGTCGGTGCCGTTGCTGCTGCTGGTGGTCAAACCCAGCCCGCGGGCGACGTCGGAGCCGAGCTCGTCGTCGAAGGGCGAGGCGCCCATCTCGTCGACCTTGCCGAAGGCCTGGCCCAGCACCCGCGCCATGTTGGCCGCAGTGCCGTTCTGCACCATGTAGACGTAGACCCGCTCCTCGTCGGAATCGCCCTGGTCGAGCCGCCGGATCCAGCGGCCGGCCTCGTTCAGCTTGTCGACGCGGGAGGACACCACCAGAACGGCGTTCAGCCGCTCCACCGGCATGAAGGTGATCAGCCCCTTCAGCGGGCCGCGGTCGGGCGCGCCGCCGAACACGGCGCTGAGTTCCTTGATCACCGCCTCGGGCTGGGCCTGCCGCAGCGGGAAGACCCCCGACGACATGCCGCGCAGCCAGTCGACGTCGAAGGACTGGACGGTGGCGCCCAGCGCCGCCCGGTCGGCGCTGGTGCCGGAGATCAGCACCAGGTTGCGGGTCGGGTCGACCCGCACCAGCTCCGGATTCGTCGCCGGGGCGATCAGCGGGCCGATGGTCTCGGCCGAGACGTTGCGCAGCGGGATGATGGTGATGCCGTAGCCGGCCGGCAGCGGCTTCGGATCGGTGCCGAGCTGCATCACGGTGCGGCCGGACACCGCCTCGCCCAGCGGCACGATGCGGTAGCCGGCCCTGCCGTCCTGCACCAGCGCGGCGCCGGTGGCGCGCAGCACCGTCTCCAGCATCGCGATCAGGTCGTTCGGGCTGATCGGGCCCTGGGTCGACAGCGTCACCGTGCCGGTGACCCGCGGGTCGATGGTGTAGGGCTGGTGCAGCAGATCGCCCAGCACCGCCTGCACCACCTGGGGCAGGTCGGCGTTGTTGAAGTTGACCTGGTAGCCGCCGGGCTGCGCCTGGATCGGCGCGCCGATCGGCGCCGGCTCGCCCGGGACCGCGTCGATGCCGGGATAGACCTGGGCCTGGCGCACCGGCTGGGTGCGGCCGGCCGAGGCCACGACGTTGGAGCGGGAGCGGGCGTCGGCGGGCGCGGCCAGGGACCGGTTGGCCAGGTCGTCGAACATCGAGGGTGGCTGGTCCGGCTTCTGCTGCCCGCACGATATCAGCGCGAGCAACAACGGAACCCCTAGGATTCTAAAGGAAAACGCCCTGAAAGCCACTGAAGCCATCCCCCGCAGCGACGCCGAGCCATAACCGACCGGCCCCCGCTCGACAAGTGACAAGAGCAATCGACCTCGATTCGAGCCGAAATTGTTGCATTCATGTTAAGTTTTATTGAAATCGGTTTACCAAGCCCTTGATAAGACAAAAACATTTCGTTTGACCGCAATCCCATGACGGCCGAGATTGCCGCTCGCCCGCCGCCCGGCGATGATAAGGGGCGCGGCGGGTCGCGCGGGGGACCGGCACCGGAAGGGCAATGTGAAACCGCTCCTGGACATTCTCGTCGAGCTCGGGAAGCTGGGCCCCGAGGACCGGGCGCGGGTGTCGCGCCTGCAGGAGAATTCGGGCGACGCCGTGCCGGCGCTGCTGTCGAAGCTGGGGCTGGTCTCCGGCCGCGACCAGGCGCTGGCCCTGTCGCTGCAGCACGGCGTGCCGCTGGTCGGCCCCGACGCCTTCCCGCCGGCGCCGCTGTTCGACGGCTGGCTGTCGCCCCGCTTCCTGCGCGAGAGCCGGGTGCTGCCGCTGGCCGAGGCCGAGGACGGCGTGGTCCTGGCCATGGCCGATCCCGGCGACGCCTACGCCCGGCGGGCGGTGGAGCTGGCGACGCGCCGGCCGGCCAAGCCCTGCGTCGCCGCCGCCGAGGACCTGGACGACGCCTTCGCCCGCTATTTCGACAGCGGCCGCAGCGCGGTCGAGCGGATCGTCGACGACATCGGCGGCGAGACCGAGGAGGCGGCGGGCGACCCCGACGTGCAGCATCTGCGCGACCTGGCGCAGGAAGCGCCGGTCATCCGCCTGGTCAACCAGATCTTCAGCGACGCGATCCGGATGCACGCCTCGGACATCCATGTCGAGTGCTATCGCGACGAGGTGAAGGTCCGCTACCGCATCCACGGCCTGCTGCGCGAGATGAAGGCGCCGCCGGTGCGCCTGGCCCCGGCCCTGATCAGCCGGATCAAGATCCTGTCGAAGCTGGACATCGCCGAGCGCCGGCTGCCGCAGGACGGGCGCGCCCGCTTCACCGTCGGCGGCCGCAGCATGGACATGCGCGTCGCCACCGTGCCGACCCTGCACGGCGAGAA
Source organism: Inquilinus sp. Marseille-Q2685 (assembly GCF_916619195.1). Taxonomy (NCBI): domain Bacteria; kingdom Pseudomonadati; phylum Pseudomonadota; class Alphaproteobacteria; order Rhodospirillales; family Rhodospirillaceae; genus Inquilinus; species Inquilinus sp. Marseille-Q2685. Next base: position 4,199 of record NZ_CAKAKL010000009.1, on the reverse strand, counting down.
CGTCGTCATCCGCCTGCTGGACACCGCTGGCATGGACATCGAGCTGTCGGCGATCGGCTTCGCGCCGGAGGTCGAGGCGCTGCTGATGAAGCAGCTGGCCCGGCCGCACGGCATCCTGCTGGTCACCGGCCCGACCGGCAGCGGCAAGACCACGACCCTGTACGGCGCGCTGCGGATCCTGAACCAGCCCAGCCGGAAGATCCTGACCGTCGAGGACCCGGTCGAATACCAGATCAAGGGCGTCAACCAGATCAACGTCCGCCCCCAGATCGGCCTGGACTTCGCCCGGGTGCTGCGGTCCTGCATGCGCCACGACCCGGACGTGATCATGGTCGGCGAGATCCGCGACGGCGAGACGGCGAACATCGCCGTGCACGCCGCGCTGACGGGCCATCTGGTGCTGTCGACCCTGCACACCAACAGCGCCACCGGCGCGATCAACCGGCTGCTCGACATGCATGTCGACGGCTATCTCCTGACCTCGACCATCACCGGGGTGATCGGCCAGCGCCTGGTGCGGCGGCTGTGCCCGGAATGCCGCCGCCCCATCGAGACGCCGGCTGGGCTGGTCGAGCGCGCCGCCGCCGCCCGGCCGCTGGCGACGCCGACGCCGCAGCTGTACGAGGCGGTCGGCTGCCCGGCCTGCGACGACCTGGGCTACACCAGCCGGATCGGCATCTTCGAGTATTTCGCGCCGGACGACGAGATCCGCGACCTGCTGCGCGACCGCATCTCCACCGCCGCCCTGACCCAGGCGGCGCGCCGGGCCGGCATGGTGACGATGTACGAGGACGGGCTGCACAAATGCCTGGCCGGGCTGACCACGCTGGACGAGGTCCACCGCGTCACCGAGGAGTGGTGAGGCCATGCCGGTCTTCGCATACAAGGCGATCGACGGCAGCGGCGCGGTGGTGGAAGGCCGGGCCGAGGCGGCGGACGAGGCCAGCCTGACGGCGAAGCTGGAGGCCACGGGCATCCTGCCGCTGAGCGTGGCGCCGGTGCGCAGCCAGGCCGGCCGCAGCGGCGGGGCGGCCGTCGGCACCCTGGGCCGACGCCGGGGGCCGAAGCCCGGCGAGATCACCCAGATGACGCGCGAGCTGGCGATCCTGGTGGCGGCCGGCCAGCCGCTGGAGCAGGCGCTGGTGACGCTGGCCGACGGCAGCGGCCCGGTCGCCGCCCTGGCCGCCCAGGTGCTGGCGCGGGTGCGGGCCGGCGCCAGCCTGAGCACGGCCTTGGAGGAGCAGGGGCCGGTGTTCCCCCGGCTCTACGTCAACATGATCCGCGCCGGCGAGAGCTCCGGCACGCTGGACGTGGTGCTGGAGCGGCTGGCCGACCTGCGCGAGCGCGGCGAGAAGACCCGCGAGATGGTGGTCTCGGCCATGCTGTACCCGGCCATCCTGATCATCGTCTCGCTGGCCTCGGTGTTCCTGCTGCTGACCTTCGTGGTGCCGCAGTTCGAGACCATCTTCAAGGATGCCGGGGCGGCGCTGCCGACGCCCACGGCCATCGTCATCGCCATCGGCCGCTTCTGCCAGGAATACGGCTGGATGGTCGGGCTCGGCGTGGTCGCCGCGGTGATCGTGGCGCGCCGCGTCCTGGCCCTGCCCGGGCCGCGCCTGGCCTGGGACCGCGCGGCGCTGCGCCTGCCGCTGGTCGGCCCCCTGGTGCGCACCCTGGCGACCGCCCGCTTCTGCCGAACGCTGTCGACCCTGGTCGGCAACGGCGTCGACCTGCCCTCGGCCATCGCCTTGTCGCGCGACGTGGTCTCGAACAGCGCCGTCGGCGCCGCGATGGAGACTGTCATCACCGGCGTGCGACAAGGGCGGGGGCTGGCCGACCCGCTGGCGGAGATCGGCCTGTTCCCGCCGCTGGCCGTGCAGATGCTGCGGGTAGGCGAGGAGACGGGGCGGATCGACATGACCTCGGCGCATATCGCCGAGGCCTATGAGCGCAAGCTGGAGGCCGCGATCAAGCGGCTGGTCACGCTGGTCGAGCCGGCCCTGATCATCGTTCTCGGCCTGGCGGTGGGCGGCATCGTCATGTCCATCCTCCTGGCCGTCATCAGCATCAACGACCTCGCTTTCTGAGAGACCATGACCCAGACCGATACGCCCGCCGCCCTCCGTCGCCGCCGCCAGGCCGGCTTCACCCTGATCGAGCTGCTGGTCGTGCTCGTCATCCTCGGCCTGCTGGCCGGGCTGGTGGGGCCGCGGGTGCTGGCCTATCTGGGCGGCGCCCGGGCGGATTCGGCGCGGCTGCAGATCGAGAACTTCAAATCCGCCCTCGACCTCTACGCCATCGATGTCGGCGGCTATCCGACCACCGCCCAGGGGCTGAAGGCCCTCTTGGCCAATCCCGGCGGGGTGCGCGGCTGGAACGGCCCCTATCTGCGCAGCAACGCGCTGCCGGAGGACCCGTGGGGCAGCGCCTACAACTACCGGGCGCCGGGGCAGCACGGGGCCTTCGACCTGTACTCCCTGGGCGCCGACAAGCGGGAGGGCGGCAGCGGCGATGACGCCGACATCACCAGCTGGTGACCGGGCCCATGGCCAAGGCAGCCGCGGCTTCACCCTCTTGGAGCTGCTGGTCGTCCTGGTCGTGCTCGGCGTTGTGGCGGCGCTGGTGCCGCCGATGCTGGCGCGCGGGTCGGGCCAGGCGCAGCTGAAGCGCACCGTGGCGACGCTGGCGTCGGAGCTGCGGCAGGCCCGCAGCGACGCCATCCTGCGCGACGGGCCGCAGGGCGTGGTGATCGACCCGGTGGGCCGCAGCTTCGGCCCGGTCGCGGCGCCGCTGCGCCACCGCATCGCGGACGGCATCACGGTCGACGTCACCAGCGCCGGGATCGCCGCCGACCGCGACGGCCGGCCCGGCATCCGCTTCCTGCCGGACGGCCGGTCGACCGGCGGCACCATCCGCCTGGCCGGCCAGGGCCGCGCCTACCGGGTCGAGGTCAACTGGCTGACCGGCCGGGTGCGGATCGCGGAGGCCGGCGATGAAACGTGAGCGCGGCTTCACCCTGATCGAAGTGGTGGTCGCCCTGACCGTGCTGGGGCTGATCCTGACCGTGATCTTCCGGATCTTCGGCACCGGGCTGACCGGCATGGCCCGCGCCGACGGGCTGCAGCGCGCCGCCATCGTCGCCGAAGGGCTGGCGGCGCAGCTGGACACGATGCCGACGCCGCTGCGGATGGGCGGCACCCTGTCCGGCGAGACCGGCGACGGCTATCGCTGGCGGATCGTCGCCGACGGCTGGGACGAGGCGCCACGCCAGACCGTGATCGTGGGCAGCCGCCAGGCCCGGCTGGCCCGCCTGCGCATCGCCGTCGAGGCCGCCGGGACGGGCCCGCGCTTCGAGATGACCACCCTGGCGCTGGTGGCGGTGCAATGAGCGCCCGCGACCAGCGCGGCTTCACGCTGCTCGAGACAATCATCGCCATGGTCGTGCTGGCGCTGGTGATGGTGCTGCTGACCGGGGGCCTGCGCTTCGTCACCGCCGGCTGGGACCGCGGCGCCCGGGCAGCCGAGGCGTCGGAGACGATCGCCCTGGTGCAGTCGACGCTGCGGCGCGAGGCGGCGGCGGCCCGGCGCCTGACCTGGCAGGCCCCGCCCGGCACCAAGCCCACCGCGACCTTCCGCGGCGAGGCCGACCGGGTCGGGCTGGTGGTGGCCGATCCCGGCTTCCCCGGCGATCCCGGCCTGGCGATCGCCTTCTTCTATGTCGACGTGCAGCCCGGCCGGTCCACCCTGCGCTATTCCCGCGCCCGCTTCGACCCGCGGCTCGACGGCTTCGCCGACGCCAAGCCGACCGACGACCTGGTGCTGAGCCGCGGGCCGGTGGCGTACCGCTTCGACTATTTCGGCACCGTGCCCGGCGAGCCGCGGCCGCGCTGGGTGACGCCCTGGCCGGACCGGGAGGCGCCGCCGCGGCTGATCCGCCTGCGCAGCCGCGACGCCGAGGGGCTGGCGGTGTGGCCCGACATCGTGGTGCCGCTGCCGGTCGATCTCGAGCCCGCCTGCGTCCGCACCATCGCGGCGACCAGCGGCCCCGCCCCGGACGGGCAGCAGCCGGGCGCGCCGGCTGGTCAGAATGCGCCGTCGGGGCCGCAGGCCGGCCAGCCGCCGCAGCGGCAGCAGCCCCCGTCCCAGCCGCAGGAGGGCACGCAGGCCGCGACCGAGTCCCCCGGCGGCGCCCCCGCCGC